>NZ_JAPCJD010000011.1:0-84886 GCF_027707845.1 Aeromonas sp. QDB14
GGGCGGTGAAGATATCAAAGACCCGTTTTCCGGTAAATCGCAATGCGGCTCCGCTTAAGTGAACAGCATTGGGGCATGCCCGGCTTTTTCTATTGCGCTGCCCTTCCCTCAGGGTTTGACCAGTTTTTGCAGCGCCTCGAGTTCGCGCTGGGCTTCCAGCAACTCGGCCTGGGACTCCTCCAGCTTGGACTGCTTCTTGGCGATCTTGTCCGGCTTGCCCGATACCCGTGCGCTCTGCAACTCGGCCAGCCGCTCTTCCACTTCTTCCCTCTGCTTGACCACCTTGCGTTGCTGCTCCTCAAGGAGCCCGGCATCGGTACAATGGGCCTCCAGGTTGCGCAGTGCCCGCTCAAGACCGGCTACCTGCTCCTGGTTGTTGTGCGCCCTGGCGAACGCAAGCTGATCCGTCACGGCCTGCTGTCTGGCCTTGCAGCCGATGTTTTCACTACCATATGCTTGCCCGGCCAACAACAATAAGCCTATTCCGGCGATCTTCCACATAAAAACCTCTTTGTTCTGTCATACTGGATGGCCGTCCATGAGACCTGACTCCCTGTGTGAGGTCAAGACACACGGGGCCGGGCTACGACAGAGTGTGCTCTGTATCATGCCGGGCCGCTTTCGCCAAAGCTACAATGGCCCTTTCAATCAGGAGAGCCACATGACCCAACACATTCTCATCATTGCCAACGGCGCCCCCTATGGCAGCGAGTCCCTGTTCAATGCCCTGCGCCTCGGCATCGCCCTCAAAGAGGAGGGAAAGGTAGACCTCAACCTCTTCCTGATGTCGGATGCCGTCACTGCTGCTCTGGCCGGGCAGGCTCCGGCCGAGGGCTACAACCTGCGCCAGATGCTGGAGATACTGCTGGCTCAGGGCACCCGGATCCGGCTTTGCAAGAGTTGCACCGATGCGCGCGGCATCACCCCGCTACCCCTTGTCGAGGGCATAGAGATAGGCACCCTCCCCTTGCTGGCCCAATGGACTCTGGCCGCCGACAAGGTGCTGACCTTCTAGCCGTCAGGGCCCGGCCCGGACCAGCGCAGGGCGCGAGGTCCGGGTACTCAGACCATAGAGCATCAGGATCACCAGGCAGAGCAGCGCCATCAGGGCATAAAGCCAGCTCCCGCCCCAGTGGGCCAGCACCCAGCCTCCCAGCAAGGCCCCCATGGCCACCCCGAGTCCGGAGATGGAGGCCGCCCCGAAATAGCTCCCCTTCAAATGACCAGGCGCCATCTGATCGATCAGCACATTGAGCAAGGGGAAGAGGATGCACTCCCCGACGCTCAGGAGGATCACCGCCACTATCCAGTGCCACCAGATGGCGGTATCCCCCAGCGCAAACTGCAACTGGGCGCCGAGAAAGAGCGCCACCCCGAGTTGCAGCTTGCGCCGCGTGGACCAGCGGGCAGTCAGGTGCAGCAGGGGGAACTGCAGCATCACTATGGTCAGCGCGTTGGTCGTCACCAGCCAGCCGATGAGCCGCTCCACCTCCGGCGTCCCCGCGCGGGTCAGATACTGGATGAGGGGCGACTCGAACTGTGCATAGACCAGCATCAGCAGCAGATTGGCCATGATCAGCAGCAGAAACCCCCTGTCCTGCCAGAGCACCCGCAGCACGGCACGCATGCCGGGCCCGGCCGCCTGGCTGGTGTGGCAACCCGCCAGCCTGAACCCGATGACAAAGACGATGCCAAGCAGCAGATAGCTGGCACTGAGCAACAGGAAGGTCTCCTGACGCGCGCTCAGGCCATAGGTGACGCCGAGCAGAGGACCGATGGCCGCCCCCAGGTTGAGCAGGAAATAACGCAGGTGCAGCGCCAGCTCACGGGCTTTGGGCTCGGCCAGATTGTCGGCCATCAGTGCCTTGCCCGGTGAGTCGATGAGACCGTAGGAGAGTCCGCTGCCGATCACCCCGAGTGCCAGCCAGCCCACCTGGTGGGAGAGGCCGAGCAGGGCCACGCTGGCGGCGGAAACCAGGCAGCCGAACAGCAGGATGTTGCGCCGCCCCCATTTGTCCGAGAGCCAGCCGCCATAGAAGCTGACGAGAGTGGAAAGCGCCGCCGTCGCCCCCAGGATGGCGCCTATCAGGGTCGCCGAAAGTCCGTAGTCACGGTAGAGCAGGATGGAGAGAAAGGGCCAGACCATGAAGAAGGTGGTACGCACCATGAAAGTGCCCAGGATGACGATCCAGACCAGGGAAGGAAACTGCCTGAGGTAGGCCCATGACATGCTGCAATTCCTTTTGCCAACGAAGCGGGGTCGTCCCTTATATCAAGGGGCGCCAAAAGGAACAAGGAGACAATCTGCGCCATGCCGGGCGACAGGCACAAAAAAGCCGACCCAAGGGTCGGCTCTTTTACATACGGCAGCCTTATTCGGCAGCCGGCTCTTCGACGGCAACGGCAGCAGGAGCAGCAGCCGCTTCGGTCGGTGCGTTCGCTTCCTTGATGGAGAGACGCACACGGCCCTGACGGTCCACTTCCAGTACCTTCACCTTCACCACGTCGCCGATTTTCAGGAAGTCGGCCACGTTCTGCACGCGGGCATCGGTGATCTGGGAGATATGCACCAGACCGTCTTTACCCGGCAGGATGTTGACGAAGGCGCCGAAGTCAGCCAGGCGCACGACCTTGCCTTCGTAGATGCGGTTCACTTCGATCTCGGCGGTGATGGCCTCGATACGGCGGATCGCTTCCATGGCGGCTTCGTTGGCCACGGCGGAGATGCGAACGGTACCATCATCATCCAGCTCGATGTTGGTGCCGGTCTCTTCGGTCAGTGCACGGATCACGGAACCACCCTTGCCGATCACGTCCTTGATCTTCTCAGGATTGATCTTGATGGTGTGGATGCGCGGTGCGAAATCGGAGATCTGAGCACGGGGAGCCTGGATAGCTTCGTCCATCACTTTCAGGATGTGCAGACGAGCGCCACGAGCTTGCTTCAGGGCAATCTCCATGATCTCTTTGGTGATGCCTTCGATCTTGATGTCCATCTGCAGCGCGGTCACACCTTCGCTGGTACCGGCTACCTTGAAGTCCATATCGCCTAGGTGATCTTCGTCACCCAGGATGTCGGACAGCACGACGAAACCTTCTTCTTCCTTCACCAGACCCATGGCGATACCGGCAACGGAGGCCTTGATCGGCACACCGGCATCCATCAGCGCCAGGGAGGAACCACAGACAGACGCCATGGAGGAGGAACCGTTGGATTCGGTGATTTCAGAGACCACGCGCACCACGTACGGGAACTCGGCGGCGCTCGGCATCACGGCAGCAACGCCGCGCTTGGCCAGACGGCCGTGACCGATCTCACGACGCTTCGGGCTGCCCATCATGCCGGTCTCGCCGACGCAGTAGGGCGGGAAGTTGTAGTGCAGCATGAAGCGATCGGCGCGGTTGCCGGTCAGCTCGTCGATGTTCTGGGCGTCACGCTCGGTACCCAGCGTGGCCACCACGATGGCCTGAGTTTCACCACGGGTGAACAGGGCAGAACCGTGGGCACGGGGCAGGATGCCGGTACCGACGGAGAGGGCGCGGATCATTTCCGGATCGCGACCGTCGATACGCGGCTCACCACGTACTACGCGACCACGGACGATGCGGCTCTCCAGGCTGTGGAACTCTTCGCCGATCTTCTTGGCATCTTCTTCCACGCCGGATGCGATGACTTGCTCGACGACGCGGCCCTTGATGGCAGCGATGGTTTCGTAACGAACAGCCTTCTCGGTGATGCGGTAGGCTTCACCCAGTTCGCTGGTCGCCAGTTCGGCAACTTTGGCTTTCAGCGCTTCGTTGACGGCAGGCGGGGTCCAGTCCCAGGGCTTGGTACCGACGTCGGCAGCGAATTCATTGATGGCGTTGATCACGGTCTGCATCTGCTCGTGACCGTAGACCACGGCGCCCAGCATCACCTCTTCGGAGAGGATGGCCGCTTCGGATTCCACCATCAGCACCGCATTGGCAGTACCGGCAACCACCAGATCCAGATCGCTCTGGGGCAGTTCGGTAGTGGTCGGGTTCAGCACATACTGACCGTTCATGTAACCCACGCGGGCTGCACCGATCGGGCCGCCGAACGGGATGCCGGAGATGGCCAGGGCCGCGGAGGCACCGATCATGGCAACGATGTCGGGAGAAACGGCCGGGTTCACGGACATGACGGTGGCAACCACCTGAACCTCATTGAGGAAGCCTTCCGGGAACAGCGGACGGATGGGACGGTCGATCAGACGGGAGATGAGGGTCTCACCCTCGCTCGGACGGCCTTCACGACGGAAGAAACCACCCGGGATACGACCAGCAGCATAGGTACGCTCCTGATAGTTGACGGTCAGCGGGAAGAAATCACGGCCGTGATCGGCCTCTTTCTTGCCAACGACAGTCACGAAGACACAGGTATCGTCCATGCTGACCATGACGGCCGCAGTGGCTTGACGGGCCATCACACCGGTTTCCAGTGTGACGGTGTGTTGACCGTACTGGAATGACTTTACAATAGGATTCACGTGAATTTCCTTTTAACAATTTGGCGCTTTAAATTCGCGTGCAAGTATACTTGATTCGCATCAAAAGGTAAGCGCGGACGTCAATTCTGTGAGGCAGGCAACGGCCTGCATCCTGTTTGAAACGGGCAATAAAAAAGGGGAACCTCGCGGTTCCCCTTTTTTGCGAAATCTGATGGTCGATTAACGACGCAGACCCAGCTTGGCGATCAGAGCAGCGTAGCGCTGAACGTCTTTACGCTTCAGGTAGTCCAGCAGCTTACGACGCTGGGAAACCATGCGCAGCAGACCGCGACGACCGTGGTGATCCTTGGCGTGCTCCTTGAAGTGACCTTGCAGATGGTTGATCTGGGCAGTCAGCAGGGCAACTTGCACTTCGGGGGAACCGGTGTCGTTGGCGCCACGAGCGTTGTCGGCAACGATTTGAGCTTTGATCTCAGCATTTAGAGACATGGTATTACTCCAGTAGAGTGTTTAAAGGTTCACAGCCAATCTCTAATTCAGCCGTGAAATGAGGGCGGTATCATAATCGTCCCGGCCCCTTTTCGCAACGGGAAAGACGCGTGACAGACCGATACCACCTGAGGATCACTCCTCGTCGTGGTAGCGAACCAGACGCTTGGGCGCCACGCGCCCCTCGTCATCGATCTCGCCAACCCCGATGAATTCGCGCTCCGGGCCAACCGTCATGCGGACCTGGCCACTTTGGGGGCTACCTGCCACCTGCACGGCCTGACCCTGGTTCACATAGGCGGCCACGGCGACCAGCATGTTCACCTCGGGCAGAGAGGCCACAGCGGTGTCCATCGGCAGCAACAGGGGATCCAGCTGCTCCCGTGGCGGAATGCTTTCGGCCTTGGCCTGCTCGAAGATACACTCGAGCTGCTCCAGGGTCAGCATCCGCTCGTAGGGGTAGCTCGCCACCTGGGTGCGACGCAGCTGGGTGACGTGAGCGCCACAGCCCAGCACTTCCCCCAGATCGTCCACCAGGGAGCGGATATAGGTACCCTTGCTGCAATGCACTTCCAGCTTCACCTCGTCCCCCTCGAAGCCGAGCAGCTTGAGTTCGAAGATGGTGATGGGACGGGCTTCCCGCTCGATCTCGATCCCTTCACGGGCATATTCGTAGAGCGGGCGGCCGTTGTGCTTGAGGGCGGAGTACATGGACGGCACCTGCATGATGGGGCCGCGGAACTGGTCCAGCGCCTCGATCAGGGTGCCCACCGCCACGTTCACCGGGCGGGTGGAAACCACCTCGCCGTCGGAGTCGCTGGTATTGGTGCGCTCGCCCAGCTTGGCGGTCACCTCATAGCGCTTGTCCGCTTCCAGCAGATACTGGGAGAACTTGGTGGCCTCCCCGAGGCAGATCGGCAACATGCCGGTGGCCAGGGGGTCCAGGGCGCCGGTATGGCCAGCCTTGGCGGCGTTGTAGATCCGCTTGACCTTCTGCAACACATCGTTGGAAGTCAGGCCGGTCGGTTTGTCCAGTAGCAGGATGCCGTGTACGTCACGGCCTTTGAAACGACGTCTACGAGACATCTCAGGCGTTATCCTCAGTCATGTCATCCGGTGCGGATTGCTCTTCGTCACGACCGGCTTCAGTCATGCGACGCTTGTCTTCACGCACAGTGTTGGTCACCAGGTTGGAGAGGCGCATCCCCTCGACCAGGGTCTGGTCGTAGTAGAAACGCAGCTCGGGCACCACCCGCAGACGCATGGCGCTGCCCAGCAGGCTGCGGATGTAACCGGCAGCCTCGGTCAGGCCCTTGAGCCCTTCCTTGATGCGCTCGGCGTCATTCTCCAGTTGCAAGAAGGTGACATAAACCTTGGCATAGTTGAGGTCCTTGGAGACCTCCACGTCGGAGACGGTCACCATGCCGATGCGCGGGTCTTTCACCTCGCGCTGCAGGATCAGCGCGATTTCACGCTGGATCTGCTGTCCGACCCGACGGGTCCGGCTGAATTCTCTGGCCATATTCTATCCTGCGATAAAAGGGGGCCGCGGCCCCCTATTTTGTCTAACTCTCGGCTTACAGAGTCCGTTGGATTTCAACGGTCTCGTACACCTCGATCTGGTCGCCTTCGCGCACGTCGTTGTAGTTCTTGACCGCGATACCACACTCGTAGCCGTTGCGAACTTCGTTGACGTCATCCTTGAAGCGGCGCAGGGATTCCAGCTCGCCTTCATAGATAACCACGTTGTCACGCAGAACGCGAATGCGGTTGGAACGCTTGACCACACCTTCGGTGACCATACAGCCAGCAACGGCGCCGAACTTCGGCGACTTGAAGACGCTACGCACTTCAGCCAGACCGATGATCTCCTGACGATACTCAGGAGCCAGCTTGCCGCTCATGGCCTGCTTCACTTCGTCGATCAGGTCATAGATGACGGAGTAGTAACGCAGATCCAGGCTCTCGGATTCGATGACCTTGCGCGCAGAAGCGTCGGCACGGACGTTGAAGCCCACCAGGATGGCGCTGGAAGCCGCGGCCAGGGTCGCGTCGGTTTCGGTGATGCCACCTACGCCGGAACCCACGATCTTCACCTTCACTTCGTCGGTGGAGAGTTTGACCAGCGCATCGCAGATCGCTTCCACAGAGCCTTGTACATCGGCCTTGATCACCACGTTCACTTCCGACACTTCGCCCTCGGTCATGTTGGCGAACATGTTTTCCAGCTTGGCCTTCTGCTGGCGAGCCAGCTTGACTTCGCGGAACTTGCCCTGACGGTAGAGCGCCACTTCACGGGCTTTCTTCTCGTCACGCACGACCGTGGCTTCGTCACCGGCAGAGGGAACGCCGGACAGACCCAGAATTTCCACTGGCAGAGAGGGACCGGCTTCCTTGATCTCGCGACCCAGTTCGTCACGCATGGCGCGAACCCGGCCGTACTCAAGACCACACAGCACGATGTCGCCCTGACGCAGAGTACCTTCCTGTACCAGCACGGTGGCAACCGGACCACGACCTTTATCCAGGAAGGATTCGATCACGACGCCGTTGGCCATGCCGTCAACCACCGCTTTCAGCTCCAGGACTTCGGCCTGGATCAGGATGGCTTCCAGCAGGTCGTCGATGCCTTCGCCAGACTTGGCGGAGACGTGCACGAACTGGCAATCGCCACCCCAGTCTTCGGACATGACGTTGTAACGGGCCAGCTCGGTCTTGACGCGATCCGGATCCGCTTCAGGCTTGTCGATCTTGTTCACCGCAACAACCAGCGGCACACCGGCTGCCTTGGCGTGCTGGATGGCTTCGATGGTTTGCGGCATCACGCCGTCGTCAGCTGCAACAACCAGAACAACGATGTCGGTCGCCTTGGCACCACGAGCACGCATGGAGGTAAACGCCGCGTGACCCGGGGTATCCAGGAAGGTGATCATCCCGCTGTCGGTCTGGACGTGGTACGCACCGATGTGCTGGGTAATGCCACCGGCTTCGCCCGCCGCGACCTTGGCTTTACGGATGTAGTCCAGCAGCGAGGTCTTGCCGTGGTCGACGTGACCCATGATGGTCACGACCGGCGCACGCGGCTTGGCTTCGGAGGTCTCGTCACGATCGCTAAGTACCGCCTCTTCCAGCTCGTTCTCACGGCGCAGCACCACCTTGTGACCCATCTCCTCGGCGACCAGCTGAGCGGTCTCCTGGTCGATCACCTGGTTGATGGTGGCCATGGCGCCCATCTTCATCATCACCTTGATGACTTCAACGCCCTTGACGGCCATTTTGTTGGCGAGCTCCGCCACTGTGATGGTCTCGCCGATGACGACGTCACGGTTGACCACGGCAGCCGGCTTGTTGAAGCCGTGTTTCATGGCGTTCGGCATGGCCATCTTGCCACGCTTGCCTTTGCGGGCACGGGGATCGCGGGAGTTGCGGTCATTGCGGTCGTCTTCGCGACGGCCGACTTTCTTCGGCGCCTTGGCAGCGGCAGCCGTGCGACGGCTGGTCTCTTCCTTACGATCCAACTCATCTTCGGCCGCTTGCGCGTGCTTGTTGGTGGTCAGATGGTAATCGCTGCTCTCTTTGGCGCGAGCCGCTTCTTCTTCAGCCCAGCGGGCCGCATTCTGTTCCGCCATGATGCGAGCCTCTTCGGCTTTCTTCGCGGCGAGTTCTTCAGCTTTTTGCAAAGCTGTCTGTTCCTGTTGGCGCTTCAGTTCTTCTGCTTCGCGCTTGGCCATCTTTTCTGCCTCTTGCTGAGCTGTGCTACCGGCTGCTTTGGCGGGCTGTTGAGCCTGTCGAGCCTTCTGTTGTGCCTCGATCCGCGCCTTTTCCTCAGCTTCACGACGAGCCTGCTCAGCCTCACGGCGAGCCTTCTCTTCAGCGTCGAGGCGGGCCTTCTCTTCGGCCTCGCGACGAGCTTTTTCTTCTGCTTCCAAACGCGCTGTTTCCTCGGCTTCCGCCTGGCGCTGTTCATCTTCCAGCGCCGAGCGTCTTACATAGGTGCGAGACTTGCGCACTTCTACCTGCACTTCCTTGTTCTTGCCACCAGTCCCCTGAACACTCAGAGTGCTCTTGGTCTTGCGCTGCAAGGTCATGCGAGCAGGTGCGGTGACCTCGTCACCTCCATGCTGTTTCTTCAGATGTGCCAGCAGAGTCTGTTTCTCAGACTCGCTGACCATGTCGTCGGCCTTGCTCTTCACGATACCGGCATCGACAAACTGCTGGAGAAGACGATCAACCGGCGTGTCGATGTCAGTGGCAAGTTGCTTAACTGATACTTCTGCCATTCATTTTCCTCCGTTTGACCTTATTCAGACTGCTCTTCTCCGAACCAACAGATATTGCGAGCAGCCATAATGAGCTCACCAGCCTTCTCGGCGGTCAACTCTTCGATGTCGGCAAGGTCATCGATACCTTGCTCTGCCAAATCTTCCAGTGTGCCGACACCGCGAGCGGCCAGAGCATAGGCCATTTCACGGCCGAGGCCGGAGAGATTGAGCAGTTCTTCGGAAGGCTCAACGCCTTCAAAGGATTCTTCTTTGGCCAGGGCCTTGGTGGTCAGGGCATCCTTGGCACGCTTGCGCAGCTCTTCGACCATGTCTTCATCCAGACCGTCGATGGCCAGCAGCTCGTTGACCGGGACGAAGGCGATCTCTTCCAGGGTGGAGAAGCCCTCTTCCATCAGCAGGCCGGCGAAATCGTCGTCGATGTCGAGGGTGCTGGTGAACAGCGTCAGGATGCGGTCGTTCTCGGCCTGGTGCTTGGCACGCATGTCCTCGACGGTCATCACGTTCAGTTCCCAACCGGTCAGCTGGGAGGCCAGACGTACGTTCTGACCGTTGCGGCCGATGGCCTGGGCCAGGTTGGCTGCTTCCACGGCGATGTCCATGGTGTGGTTGTCTTCATCGACGATGATGGAGGCCACATCGGCTGGCGCCATGGCGTTGATCACGTATTGGGCCGGGTTGTCATCGTACAGCACGATGTCGGCACGCTCACCGCTCAGCTCGGCGGAGACGGCCTGAACGCGGGCACCACGCATGCCGATACAGGCACCGATCGGGTCGATACGACGATCGTTGGTCTTGACCGCGATCTTGGCGCGGGAGCCCGGATCACGGGCAGCGCCCATGATTTCAATCATCTCTTCGCCGATTTCCGGCACTTCGATGCGGAACAGCTCTTTCAGGAAGTCCGGGCTGGAGCGGCTGACGAACAGCTGGGAACCACGGGCTTCCGGACGCACGGCATACAGCAGGCCACGGATACGGTCGCCGGGACGGAAGGTCTCACGGGGTAGCATGTCGTCACGGAAGATCACGGCTTCGGCATTGCTGCCCAGATCCAGGATCACGTTGTCGCGGTTGCTCTTCTTGACCACGCCGCTGATGATGGTGCCTTCCTTGTCCTTGAACTGGTCAACGACCTGGGAACGCTCAGCCTCGCGCACTTTCTGCACGATGACCTGCTTGGCGGTCTGGGTGGTGATACGGTCGAAGGTCACAGAGTCAATCTGGTCTTCAACATAGTCGCCGATCTGGATATCCGGCTGCTCGATCTTAGCGGCTTCGAGAGTGATTTCCCCGTACGGGTTCTCCATGGAAGCCTGATCGGCCACCACGACCCAACGGCGATAGGTGTCATAGTCACCGGTCTTGCGATCGATCTCGACACGCACTTCAATCTCACCTTCGTATTTTTTCTTGGTCGCAGTCGCCAGCGCAGTCTCCAGAGCCTGGAAAATCTTCTCGCGGGGGACAGCCTTCTCGTTGGACACAGCGTCAACGACCAGCAAAATCTCTTTATTCATATCCGATAGCCTCGTTAACCAAAGTTCGGCACTATGTTCGCTTTTTGGATATTGGTGAAAGCCAACACCTCGTCCTTACCATCTACCGTCAGAGTGATCATGTCCCCCTGCACGGCTTTGATTACGCCTTTGAACTTGCGGCGGTTGTTTGTTGCCATCCGAAGCGTTACCGCCGCCTCCTGGCCAACGTATTTTTCGAACTGGGCGACCTTGAACAGTGGACGATCCAGACCCGGGGAAGACACCTCAAGGTAGTACTCCTCGGTGATGGGATCTTCGACATCCATGATGGCGCCGACCTGGCGGCTCACCTCGGCACAGTCTTCCACCGTCACGCCTTGCTCCGAGTCGATGAAAACGCGCAAGGTCGAGTGCTTACCCGCACGGATAAACTCGATACCCCACAGTTCAAAACCCAAGGCAACGACCGGAGCCTCGAGCAGATCGGTCAAACGTTGTTCCAACGTAGCCAAAGTCACCCTCCGAAAAACGAAAAAAGGGCATATAGCCCAGATAGAAATAGATTCAGAGTAAATTGCACATAACAAAAAGCCCCGATGTCAAATCGGGGCTTGGCGCTTTACCCTGATTGTCGCCTCGCAGCGACCGCCTTCCTGAGCGTAGGAAATGCGTGAAATTTGGTTGCGGGGGCCGGATTTGAACCGACGACCTTCGGGTTATGAGCCCGACGAGCTACCATGCTGCTCCACCCCGCGTCCGAAATCGTGCGAGATTATAGCCACTTCACACTCGTGAGACAAGACTCAGCGGCTATAACATCCCGGTTACCCGGGTTCACTGCTTAATTGGTGCCGTGGGCGGGACTCGAACCCGCACACCCTAGAGCACTACCCCCTCAAGATAGCGTGTCTACCAATTCCACCACCACGGCAAAACTCTTATTCGGGAACGTCAGTATCTTTCCTCACTGGCGCTTTGCTCTGCTCAACTTGTTGAGTCTGTTGCAGATTTTCCCATTCACTACCCTGTTTGACCTTGTTGCTGGACATGGAACCCAGAACCAGACTAATCAAGAAAAACAGAGTAGCCAAAATCGCTGTTGTGCGGGTCAGGAAGCTCCCTGAACCACCGGAGCCGAATACAGTATTCGATGCCCCTGCGCCGAAGGAGGCGCCCATATCAGCCCCTTTACCTTGCTGAATCATCACCAGACCAATCAGAGCCAGCGATACCAGCAGATAAACGACCAAAAGAATCTCGTACATTTAACTTGCACCCTTTGCCGCTTCAACTATTCCTAAAAACGCCTCGCCATCAAGACTTGCCCTGCCTATCAGACCGCCATCAATATCGGGCTGCGCAAACAAATCTTGTGCATTGGCCGGTGTCACGCTCCCACCATAGATGATTCTGACTTTCTCACCTATTACCGGAGTATCCTCCGCCAAGCGACCGCGAATAAAGGAATGAACCTCTTGTGCCTGCTCGGGTGTGGCGCATTTACCTGTACCTACAGCCCAGATTGGCTCGTAGGCGATGATAGCATTATCGAAAGCCATCGCGCCATTTTTCTCTATGACGATGTCCAGTTCCTCGGCAATCACCTCAAAGGTTCTTCTTGCCTGCCTCGCCGCGCCTGACTCACCCAGACAAAGTATGGGTATCAGACCTGCTGCTCTGACTGTCGCAAACTTCTCTGCGACGATAAAACTGGTCTCACCAAAGAGACGCCTGCGCTCGGAGTGGCCAACAAGTACATATCGGCAACCTGCCTCGACCAGCATCTCACACGAGATTTCACCCGTATAAGCGCCCTGTCTGTGCTGGCTCACGTTCTGAGCCCCCAGCTTCACTCTTCCCTGCTCACCGAGCAGTTCGGCTGTGAAACCGAGATGCACATGGGATGGACACAAGACCATATCTACGTCTTCATCAATGCGCTCTGTGCACTGACTCGTAAACTGCTCTAACTGCGACCTACTACCGTGTAACTTCCAGTTGGCTGCTACAAACGGCTTGCGATGTCCCATCGGCAACTCCCTTGCGAAAGCGGGGCTGATAATATCCAGAGGATGCTCAGCTGACAAGTGCTATTTTCAAATTTTCGAATCGTTTGAACAAGATACAACCAAGGCGACTAAAAAGCCGCCTTGGTTGTTCATTAAAACGCCGATTCGACCTGTTTGGCGATGCGCTCTGCCATATCGCGCACCTGCTGTTCGTGTTCACCTTCGACCATGACCCGGATCAGGGGCTCGGTGCCAGATTTGCGCAACAGCACCCGGCCACGGCCGGCCAGTTCCTGCTCCACTGCCGCCACTTCCTGCTGAACGGCACCGGAGGTCAGCGGATCCTTGCCTTCGGCGAAGCGCACATTGACCAGCACTTGCGGGAACTTGCTCATGCCCGAACGCAATTTGGCCAGCGGCATCTCGGCACTGCGCATGGCCGTCAGCACCTGCAGGGCGGCGACGATACCATCCCCCGTGGTGGTCTGATCCAGGCAGATGATATGACCGGAGTTTTCGCCCCCGATGCGCCAGCCCTTCTCGTTCATCATCTCAAGCACGTAGCGGTCACCCACCTTGGCACGGGCAAAGGGGATGCCCAGGGTCTGAAGTGCAAGCTCCAGCCCCATGTTGGCCATCAGGGTGCCCACCACACCGCCCTTGAGGCGGCCATGGCGCAGGGCATCCCGGGCGATGATGTAGAGGATCTCATCCCCGTCGATGATGTAACCAGTGCTGTCCACCATCACCAGACGGTCGCCGTCACCGTCGAAGGCGACGCCGAGATCTGCCTTGCATTCCTGGACCTTGGCGGCCAGCGCCTCCGGTGCTGTGGAACCGACACCGTCATTGATGTTGAGCCCATCCGGGCTGCAGCCGATGGCGATGACTTCGGCACCCAGCTCGCGGAAGACGGAAGGGGCGATGTGGTAGGTGGCACCATGACCGCAATCCACCACCATTTTCAGCCCTTCCAGGCTCAGATTGGAGGGGAAGGTGCTCTTGCAGAATTCGATGTAGCGACCAGCCGCATCATCAATGCGCTGCGCCTTGCCAAGCTCCGCGGACTCCACGCACTTGAGTTCGTTGTCGAGCTCGGCTTCGATGGCCAGCTCGACATCATCGGGCAGCTTGGTGCCGTCGGCGGAGAAGAACTTGATGCCGTTGTCGTAATAGGGGTTGTGGGATGCACTGATGACGATGCCGGCTTCGGCACGGAAGGTGCGAGTCAGGTAGGCAACCGCCGGGGTGGGCATGGGTCCCATCAGTATGGCTTTGAGACCGGCGGCGGAGAGCCCCGCCTCCAGTGCCGACTCCAGCATGTAACCGGAGATACGGGTATCCTTGCCGATCAGCACCTTCTTGGTCCCTTTCTTGGAGAGCACCTTGCCGGCGGCCCAGCCGAGTTTCATGACGAAATCCGGGGTGATCGGGTATTCACCCACCTTGCCGCGCACGCCGTCGGTGCCGAAGTACTTTCTGGTCATTGTCTGTTTCTCGTTTTTCTATTTGGATATGAAATCTTGTCCCGTCATGGTCATCCAGCCTGTACGCAAGACATCCATGGTGGCCCGCACGTCGTGCACCCGGATGATCCTGGCGCCATGTTGCAACCCGATCAGGGCACAGGCCAGACTACCAGCCAACCGCTCGGCTACCGGGCGGTCAAGCAGGTTGCCTATCATAGACTTTCGTGACATGCCCACCAAGAGCGGAAGTTGGTAATCGAGCAGTGACGCCTGCTGTGCCAGCAGCTGATAGTTGTGCGCCAGCGTCTTGCCAAAGCCATAGCCTGGATCCAGTACCAGATGCTCACGCGGGATACCAGCCCCCAGACAAGCGGCAATCCGCTCGTCAAAGAAGGCTCTCACCTCCCCCAGCAAATCGTCATAGTGCGGCTCCACCTGCATGGTACGGGGCTGCCCCTGCATGTGCATGAGGCATACCGGTACGCCAGCCTCGGCCGCCGCGCCCAGCGCTCCCGGCTCTTGCAGAGCGCGGACATCATTGATGAGGTGACCACCTGCAGCACAACCCTCCCGCATGACAATAGCCTTGGAGGTATCGAGGGAGATCATCACATCCAGCTCGGCGACCATGCGCTCCACCACGGGGATGACCCTGTCCAGCTCCTCCTGCTCGCTCACGTCGGGGGCGCCCGGGCGGGTCGACTCGCCACCTATATCGATAAGGGTGGCCCCATCGGCCACCATGTCGCGGGCATGACCCAACGCCAGATCGATCTGCTTGAAGCGGCCACCATCTGAAAAGGAGTCCGGCGTCACATTGAGAATGCCCATGACATGGGGACGGTCGAGAGAAAGGGTACGTCCCTTGCTGATTAACTGCATTGCTTCAACTACCTCCAACAAGAGCGGCAAACTCTTCGTGCAAAGAAAAACCCCGGGCAAGCCCGGGGTTTGTATCATGACAACTTATTTGGCCGGGACATCGTTCGCCTTGTCGATGTCACTCAGAGGTGCACTGCCCTCTTCAGCCGGCGCCTTGGCCTCCGGCTCGTTGTTCACGCTGGCACCACCTTGCGGGGTGTCACCGTGCTCATCATGCCAGTTGCTGGGAGCACGGACCTCGCGACGCGCCATCAGATCATCGATCTGCTTGGCATCGATGGTCTCGTACTTCATCAATGCATCTTTCATGGTGTGCAGCACATCCATGTTGTCCAGCAGGATCTGCTTGGCACGATCGTAGTTGCGATCGATGACCTGCTTGACCTCTGCATCGATGATGCGGGCGGTATCGTCAGACATGTGCTTGGCCTTGGCCATGCTGCGGCCGAGGAAGACTTCACCGTCCTCTTCTGCGTAAAGCATGGGGCCGAGACGCTCGGACATGCCCCACTGGGTCACCATCTTGCGGGCGATGTCGGTGGCACGTTCGATGTCGTTGGATGCACCGGTCGATACCTTCTCGGCACCGTAGATCAGCTCTTCCGCCAGACGACCGCCATACAGGCTGGAGATCATGGACTCCAGATGCTGCTTGGAGTGGCTCCAGCGGTCCTGTTCCGGCAGGTACATGGTCACACCCAGCGCACGGCCGCGCGGAATGATGGAGACCTTGTAGACAGGGTCATGATCCGGCACCACGCGACCAATGATGGCGTGACCCGCTTCATGATAGGCCGTCATCTCCTTCTCGGACTCTTTCATCACCATGGAGCGACGTTCCGCCCCCATCATGATCTTGTCCTTCGCCTTTTCGAACTCCAGCATGGAGACCACTCGGCGGCTCTCGCGAGCAGAGAAGAGGGCAGCCTCGTTCACCAGGTTGGCCAGATCGGCACCGGAGAAACCAGGGGTACCACGGGCAATCAGCGCCGGATTGACGTCATCCGCCAGCGGTACCTTGCGCATGTGCACTTTCAGGATCTGCTCACGACCGCGAACATCCGGCAAGCCGACCACGACCTGGCGGTCGAAACGACCTGGACGCAGCAGCGCAGGATCCAGTACGTCGGGACGGTTGGTGGCGGCGATGACGATGATGCCTTCATTGCCTTCAAAACCATCCATTTCAACCAGCATCTGGTTCAGGGTCTGCTCACGTTCGTCGTGACCACCACCCAGACCGGCGCCACGCTGGCGACCGACCGCATCGATCTCATCAATGAAGATGATGCAGGGGGAGGATTTCTTGGCCTGTTCGAACATGTCACGCACCCGGGAGGCACCGACACCCACGAACATTTCCACGAAGTCCGAACCTGAAATGGTGAAGAACGGCACCTTGGCCTCGCCTGCAATGGCTTTGGCCAGCAGGGTCTTACCGGTACCGGGAGGACCTACCAACAGGACGCCGGTCGGGATCTTGCCACCCAGCTTCTGGAATTTGGTCGGGTCACGCAGATAGTCGACCAGCTCCTTGACCTCTTCCTTTGCCTCGTCACAACCGGCTACGTCGGCAAAGGTAGTCTTGATCTGATCTTCGCTCATCAGGCGAGCCTTGCTCTTGCCGAACGACATGGCACCCTTGCCGCCGCCGCCCTGCATCTGACGCATGAAGAAGACCCAGACACCGATCAGCAACAGCATCGGGAACCAGGAGATGAAGATGGACGTGATCAGAGATGGTTCTTCCGGCTTCTCACCCATCACTTTGACGTTATGGTTGAGCATGTCGTTGAGCAGTTGGGGATCCGGCGCAGGAATGATGGTGGTGAAACGTTCACCGGTGCGCTTGACGCCATTGATGACCTTGCCATCCATCCGCACTTCACGGATCTGCTCCTGGGTCACTTCTTTCACGAAGCTGGAATAGTCCAGCTGGCGACTGGTGGTATCGCTGGGGCTGAAGCTATTGAACACCGACATCAGCACGACGGCGATGACCAGCCACAGGATTAGGTTTTTCGCCATGTCACTCAAATCAATGACCTCGCAGACTGACAGTTAACGATGAGGGTTAGGGTACTACAGTTTAAAACCGGTAGCCACAATGTAGACTTCTCGTGAACGAGCACGGGACGAGTCTGGTTTTCGAATCTTGACGACAGAGAAAAGTCTACGTATTTCATTGAGATAGGCATCAAACCCTTCCCCCTGGAACACCTTGACTACAAAACTGCCATTACTGCTCAGGACCTGATTGCACATGTCCAGCGCCAGTTCCACCAGGTACATGGCACGGGCTTGATCCACCTGCTGGGTACCGCTCATGTTGGGCGCCATGTCGGACATGACGACATCCACCTTGTCGGGGCCGACTCGCTCCAGCAAGGCGCCGAGTACAGTTTCCTCCCGAAAGTCCCCTTGCAGGAAATCGACACCGGCAATGGAATCCATCGGCAAAATATCACACGCAATGACGCGCCCCTTGTCACCGACCTGGTCGATAGCAAATTGGGACCAGCCACCGGGAGCAGCCCCCAGGTCCACTACCGTCATCCCCGGCTTGAGCAGCCGGTCTTTGCCCTGGATCTCGTCTATCTTGAAAACGGCGCGAGAGCGCAGTCCCAACTTCTGGGCTTTCTTGACGTATTGGTCGTCGAAATGTTCTTTTAACCAGCGGGTTGAACTGGGGGAACGTTTTTTCTGGGTCATGATTGTCGACTTTAAAAAACCACAAGGGTTATTAGTATTAAGGGCTAAGTGGGGGTAGAATACGCCCCTTTCAACCCTGACTTATGAAGAAATTGCCATGATTCTCAACAATAAACAGAAACAGTACCTCAAGGGCCTGGCCCACAGTCTGAAGCCGGTCGTCCTGCTGGGACAACACGGTCTGACCGAAGGGGTGCTGGCCGAGATCGATCTGGCCCTGAACCACCACGAGCTGATCAAGGTTAAGGTTGCGTCTGAAGATCGTGAGATGAAACAGCTGGTGATGGATGCCATCGTTCGCGAGACCGGCGCCATCAAGGTACAGAGCATGGGCCATGTACTGACCATCTACCGTCAGGCCAAAGAGCCCAAGATCCAGTTGCCGCGCAAGTAACAGGAAAGAGCATTCGCTCTTTCCTTCATTTCCCTTCTTCCCAAGTCGCTTGCCAAAATAGTTGCCAGGCCCTTAACCTGCGATGAATAGCCGTGGACACCCACTATGGACAAGCATCAGCTCCTCACCGATGAAGAACTGGCCATGCTGCGGGACCTGGGAAACGATGAAGACATTGCCACCAGCCAATACCTGCGCGGCACCCTGCCCCTTCCTCTCCAAAGCCTGTTGCAGCGAGCCAAGCCTCTGACACTCGAAGCCCGCATCGCCGGCTACCAATTGCGTTTCCCGCTCCACTGTACCCAGGCAGAGGAGGGCCACGCCGAGCTGCGCATCGCCGCGCCGACCATTACCGAGCTGGGTTCGCCCCATCTGCGCGCCTGGCGACTCGAGGAAAAGGCCGTGCTCTGCACCGAAGACGCGGAGTACGAGGTATACAGCCTCTCCCTTGGCGGTCTCATCGTGGCCGGCTTGCCGGACGCCTTTGCCAAGGGAGATCCACTTGGCGGATACCTTCGCATCGAGGATCTCCCTCCCTTGGCCATGACAGGCACCCTCGTCAGGCACGTGGATGCCAATCCACATCGCCATGACTGGGCCGTCCAGTTCCGGCTGGGCAAGGAGGATCAGGAACAATTGCGGGACTGACTCTTCCAGCGCCACCAGGACGCCTTCGTCCAGGCCTATCAGGGTGACTAAAGACAACAGGGGAGCCCGGCTCCCCTGTCTCTTTCCCCGACGTTCAATCAGAGATAGGCAACTTCCAGGATCTCGTACTCCACATCGCCACCCGGCGTCTTGACGATGGCAACGTCATCCACTTCCTTGCCGATCAGGGCGCGGGCAATGGGGGAGTTCACGGAAATCATGTTCTGCTTGATGTCCGCCTCGTCGTCTCCCACGATGCGGTAGACCACTTCCTCTTCCGTTTCACTTTTGAGCAGGGTCACGGTTGCGCCGAAGATGACGCGGCCATTGTTGGCAATCTTGGTGACATCGATAATCTGGGCATTGGAGAGCTTGCCTTCGATTTCCTGAATGCGGCCTTCACAGAAACCCTGCTGCTCGCGGGCGGCATGGTATTCGGCATTTTCTTTCAGATCGCCATGTTCACGGGCATCAGCAATCGCTTCGATAATCTGGGGACGCAGCTCGGTCTTGAGATAATCGAGCTCTTGACGCAGCTTTTCAGCGCCGCGAACAGTCATCGGAGTATGATTCATAGTCGAAACCTGGGTTGCTTTATAAAGAGAAGCTGCGGCAATCAAAAGAGAGCCGCAGCTGTCGGTTCGGATGGGGCATCTTAATATGAAGCCGCCACAAAATCCATGTCAGCCCCTGCGAGCGGGATCCCGCTTTGGGCCAGCGTTACTTGGATTCCGAGACGCCAAGCGGAGCCGACACCGTCGGTTTGCCCTGCATGATGGCGATCTCGACACGTCGGTTCATGCGCCGATTCTCCGGGCTGTTGTTGGGCACCAGCGGCTGGGAATCCGCCATCCCTTGCACCACCAGACGATTGCCGTCAAAACCGGGCACCTTGATCATCTGGTGGGCAACCGCCACCGCCCGCTGGGATGAAAGCTCCCAGTTGGACTGGAACAACTCGTCCTCGGTGGCCACATTGTCGGTGTGGCCGGAGACGGTGATCTCCCCCGGCACATCCTTGAGCAGCGCAGCCACCTTGCGGATCACCGGCCAGAACTGGGGTTGCAGGAAGGCGGAGCCCGCCGGGAACGCCGCTTTCTCGCGAATGCGAATGATGATCTGCTGACCCAGCGCCTCTATCTCGATGGCCCCATCCTGGATCTGGGCCTGCATCTGCTCCGCCAGTGCCTTGGCCAGGGTGTTGGACTGTTCCTGCGCCTTCTGGGCCTCCTGGGCGGTATCGCCACCGCTCTGCTGGCCTTCGGTCTTGTCATGTCCACCCGCCTTGTCCGCATCCCCAGGCTGGAAATCCAGCTCGGTCTGGGTCATGTCGATGGTCTGCTGCATGATGGTGTCAATAGGCGTCGGCTCGGGGCGACCAGGACGAAACTCCTGGGCGATGACGGAGGTTCCCTTGGGGATATCCTTGACCTCCAGGATGTTCTGCACCCCGAACGCCTTCTCCATGGAACCGGCGATCTGCTTGAACTTCTGCACATCCATCTCGGCAAAGGAGAGCAAAAGCACGAAGAAGCACATCAGCAGAGACATGAGATCCGCGAAGGTTCCCATGTAACCGGGCAATCCGGGAGGCGGGCACTTGCACTTTGCCATCTGTGCGCTCCTATTCGGTCCCGTTGTTGCGTTTGGACTGATTCAGGTAGTTCTGCAACATAGCCTGGATCACCCTCGGGTTCTGTCCATCCTGGATCCCCATGATGGCGTCGAGGATCAGGGTGCGACTCAACTGTTCCTCGCCGCTACGCAGTTCCAGCTTGTCAGCGATGGGGATGGCAATCATGTTGGCCTCGATGGCGCCATACAGGGTCGTCAGCAAGGCCACCGCCATGGCCGGACCGATGGATTTGGGGTCGCTCATGTTGGCCAGCATGGCCACCAACCCCACCAGGGTACCGATCATGCCCATGGCCGGACCGAGATCCCCCAGGGAGCGGAACACCTTGATGGCTGTGGCGTGACGCTCGGACGTCAGTTCGATGTCCTTCTCCATCACCGCACGCACTACGTCGGCATCATGGCCGTCCACCAGCATGTCGATGCCCTTCTTCATGAAGGTATTGGGGATCTCCGCCGCCTCCAGAGCCAGAAAGCCCCCCTTCCGGGCCGCATCCGCCAGTTCCACCGCCTTGGTGATGAGATCGTCGAGCTTGTCCCCCTTGTACATGAAGGCCTTGCCCGCGACCTTGAAGGCCATTAGAAACTGGCCGAGGTTGAACTTCATCATGCAGATGAACACGGACCCCAGTATGGTGATGTAGACCGATGGCATGTCCACATACATGCTCATGGGGCCGCCCAGCAACATGCCGTACACCACGACCCCGAACCCCAGCACTAAGCCTATCAGACTCCCTAAATCCACATCCCTACTCCTGTCGCCGAACGTGCCGTCTCATTATATTGCGTTGAATTTTCTGCTATTGCGTCCCCGGCAGCAAGTCCGGCACACCGCAATCGCCGATCGGCAATGCGTGGTTGCATGCCCGTTCTTATCGGCCAGGGTCAGGATAGTTTGAGGACGCCGCGTTTTTCTGCCTCCCCCCTGTGGCCGGTCGATGTTAAGATGAGCCGTTTTTTCAATCCCCGAGGATGGACATGGCCAGTAAAAAAATCGACCGTCTGAGTTTTGATGCCACCCTGGAAGAGCTTGAAACCATAGTGCATCAACTCGAACAGGGCTCGCTCCCCCTCGAGGAGGCACTCAAACAATTCGAACAGGGCATCCATCTGGTGCGCGCCGGCCAGCAGAAGCTGGAACAGGCCGAGCAGAAGATCCAGATCCTCCTGACCCAGGCCGATGGCAGCGAGCAAGCGGTCCCCTTTCGAGCAGAACAAGGAGAGGAGTGAGTGACCCTGGACGATTTCTCCCGCCTGCATCGGCGCCGCATCGACGATTGCCTCTCGGCACAGCTTGACGCCCTGCCCGCCATGGCGCCACGTTTGCGGGACGCGATGAAATACGGCCTGCTGCTCGGTGGAAAACGGGTGCGCCCCTTCCTGGTCTATGCCGTCGGCGAGATGCTGGGGGTCAAGAGCGAACTGCTGGATGGCCCCGCCGCCGCCGTGGAGTGCATTCACGCATACTCCCTCCTGCACGACGACTTGCCCGCCATGGACGACGACGACCTGCGTCGTGGTCAGCCCACCGTACACAAGGCCTTCGATGAAGGCACAGCCATCCTGGCGGGCGATGCCCTGCAGACCCTGGCGTTTTCCATTCTGGCCGACCACCCCATGCCCGATACATTGATGGCCAACCGGGTGCGGATGCTGAGTGCCCTGGCCCGCGCGTCCGGCTATCTCGGCATGTGCGGCGGTCAGGCACTGGATCTGGACGCCGAAGGGCGCCGGATCAGCCTCGCCGAGCTGGAGCAGGTGCACCGCCACAAGACCGGGGCCCTCATCGAGTGCGCCGTGACCCTCGGCGCCCTGTGCAAGGCTGACGTGGAACCCGCCACCCTCACCGCCCTGCAAACCTATGCCGCCGCCATCGGACTCGCCTTCCAGGTGCAGGACGACATCCTCGACATCACGGGCGATACTGCCACCCTGGGCAAGCCGCAAGGCTCGGATCTGGCGCTGGAAAAGAGTACCTATCCGGCCCTGCTCGGACTCGACAATGCCCGTGAGCTGGCTCGCGAACTGCATGACAAGGCCTTAACAGCCCTGCAATCCTTGCCCTACAATACCGACATTCTGGAAGCGTTTGCCGATTACATCATCGAGCGAACCCACTAAACGCTGGATAACAGTAACAATATGAGCGTTGATATTAGCGATTTCCCCAACCTGGCCCTCGCGGACACGCCGGTCGATTTGCGATCCCTCCCCTTCGAGCGGCTGCCCGTGGTGTGCAACGAGCTGCGCGAGTATCTGCTGCGCTCGGTGAGCCGCTCCAGCGGCCACTTCGCCTCCGGCCTTGGCACCGTCGAGCTGACGGTCGCCCTGCACTATGTCTACAACACCCCCTTCGATCGGCTGGTGTGGGACGTGGGCCACCAGGCCTATCCCCACAAGATCCTGACCGGAAGACGGGAGCGCATTCACACCATTCGCCAGAAAGATGGCCTGCACCCCTTCCCCTGGCGGGAAGAGAGCGAGTACGACGTGCTCAGCGTGGGCCACTCCAGCACCTCCATCGGGGCGGCGCTCGGCATGGCGGTGGCGGCCGAGAGCGAAGGGCTTGGCCGCAAGGTGGTCGCGGTCATCGGTGATGGCGCCATCACCGCCGGCATGGCCTTCGAGGCCCTCAATCACGCCGGCGACGTCCACAAGGACATGCTGGTGGTGCTCAACGACAACGAGATGTCCATCTCCGAGAATGTGGGGGCCCTGAACAATCACCTCGCCAGGCTGATGTCCGGCAAGCTCTACACCACCATTCGCGAGGGGGGCAAGAAGGTGCTGGCGGGTCTGCCGCCGGTCAAGGAGCTCGCCAAGCGGGCCGAGGAGCACCTCAAGGGCATGGTGGTACCCGGCACTCTATTCGAGGAGTTCGGCTTCAACTACATCGGCCCCATCGACGGTCACGACATCCATGCCCTGGTCGAAACCCTGCGCAACATGCGCAACCTCAAGGGTCCCCAGCTGCTGCACGTCAAGACCAAGAAGGGCAAGGGCTACGAGCCGGCGGAAAAAGATCCCATTGGCTATCACGCCGTCCCCAAATTCAACCCGGATGACAGTGCCCTGCCCAAGAGCGCCGGTGGCAAACCCACCTTCTCCGCCATCTTCGGTCAGTGGCTGTGCGATATCGCCGCCAAGGACGAGCGCGTGGTCGGCATCACCCCCGCCATGCGCGAAGGCTCCGGTCTGGTGAAATTCAGCCAGCAATATCCGGATCGCTACTTCGATGTGGCCATCGCCGAGCAACATGCGGTCACCTTCGCCGCCGGTCTCGCCATCGCCGAGCAGAAACCCGTGGTCGCCATCTATTCGAGCTTCCTGCAACGGGCCTATGACCAGCTGATCCACGATGTGGCGCTGCAGAAGCTGCCGGTGCTGTTCGCCATCGACCGGGCCGGTCTGGTGGGGGCCGACGGCCCGACCCATCAGGGTGCGTTCGACATCAGCTTCCTGCGCACAGTGCCGAACATGGTGGTGATGACGCCGTCCGACGAGAACGAGTGCCGCCAGATGCTCTACACCGGCTATCTGTGCAACGGGCCAGCGGCGGTGCGCTACCCCCGTGGCAGCGGCACCGGTATCCAGGCCGAGAGCGAGATGCAGGCCCTGCCCCTCGGCAAGGGACGTGTCGTTCGCGAGGGCAAGGGGACCGCCATCCTGGCGTTCGGCACCCTGCTGCAACAGGCCAGAGCAGCCGCCGAGGCGCTGGATGCCACCCTGGTGGACATGCGCTTCGTCAAACCCATGGACGAGGCGCTGGTGCTCTCTCTGGCCGCCTCCCACGATCAGTTCGTCACCCTCGAAGACAACGCCATCATGGGCGGTGCAGGCTCTGCGGTGAACGAGCTGCTGATGGGCTGCAAGCAGTGCAAACCGGTGCTCAACCTCGGCCTGCCGGACCGCTTCATCGAGCAGGGCACCCAGGATGAGATCTACGCCCTGCTGGGGCTGGACAGCGTGGGCATTCAGACCCGCATCGAGAGCTGGCTGCAGGCCTGACAAGGGTTATCGCAAGCAATAAAAAAGGGCGCCTGATGGCGCCCTTTTTTGTTATTCACTGTGCCAGACCAACCCTGTTCAGATACTGTCGCGAGAAGGCCGTCAACAAGGTTACAAGCCGCTCAGGAACCGAGACATACATGAGCACTCCTTGGTTCTACATAAGCGAGCAGCACATGAACCTTGATCACGGCCTCGCAGCCAGTTCGTGGATAGGTTTATCAGCCCTTGTAGATCTTCGGGTTGAACACATCCCGCAGCCAGTCACCCAGCAGGTTGATCACCAGCACCAGCACCACCAGGCAGAGGCCCGGGAAGGCGGTGATCCACCAGGATCCGGAGAAGATGTAGTTGAAGCCCACGCTGATGAGCGACCCCAGGGACGGTTGATCAACCGGCATCCCCAGACCCAGGAAGGAGAGGGCCGCCTCGCTCATGATGGCGTTCGCCACCTGCACGGTGGAGATGACCAGAATGGGGGAGAGGCAGTTCGGCAGAATGTGGCGGAACATGATGCGCGGGGCGCGGAACCCCATCACCTGAGCCGCTTCCACATACTCCTTCTTCTTCTCCGCCAGCACGGAGGCGCGCACCGTCCGGGCATACTGCGGCCACTCGGCGATACCGATGATCACCACCAGCATCAGGATGGCGAACTTCGAGTAGAACTCGGAGCCAAAGGTCGCCTGGAAGATGGCGGAGATGATGATGGCCACCATCATGGTGGAAAACGACAGCTGCACGTCGGCAAAGCGCATCAGCAGGTTGTCGATGCGACCACCAAAGTAGCCGGCCATCAGACCGATGACGATACCGAGCACCAGCTGCAGCCCCACCGCGAACAGACCAATGGTCAGCGAGATGCGGGCGCCATAGAGGATGGTGCTCCAGATGTCGCGTCCCTGGTTGTCTGTCCCGAGCCAGAAGCGGGCCTCGCCCCCTTCCAGCCAGGAGGGGGGCAGCTCCGCATCCATCAGATCGAAACTGGTCTGGTCATAGACGTTGTGCGGCGCGATCCAGGGTGCCAGCAGAGCCGCCAGCACGAAGACCACAAACACCGCAAAGCTGAACATGGCTACCTTGTCCCGCAGGAAGTAGTAGACGATGTCGGAATTTTTGAAGCGTGCCCAACGGCTTGGGCTTGCAGTTACAGCATTAGTCATCTGTTACCCCTTGGCGGTCAGGTTGACGGTCGGGTTGATCAACCCGTAGAGCAGGTCGACCAGGGTATTGGTCACCACGAAAATGAGGCCGACGAAGATGACGTAGGCGGTGATCAGCGGCGTATCGACCCGGTGGATCGCCTCAAGGAAGAGGAAGCCGGTCCCCGGCCACTGGAACACACTTTCGGTCAGGATGGTGTAGGCCACCATGGTCCCGATCTGCACACCGCCCACCGTGATGACCGGCAGCATGGTGTTCTTCAGGGCGTGCTGGTAGTAGACCTTGTTGTTGTCCAGCCCCTTGGCACGGGCAAACTTGACGTACTCGGAGGAGAGCTGCTCCAGCATCTCCGAGCGCACCAGCCGGATGAACAGCGGCAGCATGATGGAGGAGAGGGAGACCGCAGGCAGCACCAGGTGCAGGATACCGTCCCAGGTGAAGAAGCCCGAATCCCAACCCAGCAGGTTATAGGTCTCGCCACGGCCATAGGCCGGCAGCCAGCCCAGCTGGATGGAGAAGAGGTACATCAGCATGATGGCGGTCAGGAAGACCGGGATCGAGATGCCGATGCTGCTCACCGCCATGATGACCTTGGTGAGGATGCTGCGCGGTCTTATCGCCGAATAAACCCCCAGCGGAATGGAGACCACGACGATGATGAGCGCGGCGGCAAACACCAGCTCAAGGGTAGCCACCAGCTTGTCGAGGATAACCTCGAGGGCTGGTCGCTTGAAGAAATAGGAAGTGCCCAGATCCCCGTGTACCGCGTTCTTCAAGAAGCGGCTGTATTTCACGAGGAAGGGATCATTGAGTCCCATCTTGTCGCGCAGCTCCTGGCGCACGGACTCGGAGACGGATTGTCCCACCAGCTCGCGCAGCGGATCCCCCAGGTTGTCCTGGATGGAGAAGGCGACCAGGCTGATGACGAACATCACTATCACGGCCTGATAGAACCGTTTCAGCAGGAATGTAAACATGCTTGTCCTTCTACGTGGCCTGTGTCTTGGCACAGGCTTCTGTTAATGGCGGGGCAACCATGGGTGCCCCGCCGGGTCCTTCCTTAAACGCTTCGCTTACTTGTTGACCACCAGGTCACCCAGATAAGGGAAGTTCATCACGTTGACCACCGGCTTGATGTCGACGTTCTTCTTGGCACCATAGGCCAGGTCTTCCCAGTGCAGCGGCACATAGGCAGCGTCGTCGATCAGCATGGCTTCCACCTTCTGCAGGATGGCGGCACGCTTGGCAGGATCGGTCTCGGTGTTGGCTTCCATCACCATCTTGTCAGCTTCCGCGTTGGCATAACCGCCGCAGTTGTACTGACCCATGCCGGTCTTGGCATCCTTGGTGAAGGTCAGGAACTCGAAGAAGTTCGCACTGTCTTCGGTGTCGGAGTGCCAGCCGATCAGCTGCATGTCAGCGGCGCACTTGTCAAACTCCGGCCAGTACTGGGCCACCGGCATGGTCTTCAGATCCACCTTGATGTTGATCTTGGACAGCATGGCGGAGACGGCCTGGGCAATCTTGACGTCGTTGACGTAGCGGGCAGCCGGGGAGATGAAGCTCATCTTGAAGCCCTTCTCGTAACCGGCTTCCTTCATCAGCTCCTTGGCCTTGGCCAGATCATACTGGGGCTTGAGCGCCTCGTTGTAGCCTGCATAGCCTTTCGGGCTCAGCTGGCCGGCCGGGGTACCGAAGCCCTTGTTGATCTTGTCGACGATGCCCACCTGATTGATGGCGTAGTTGATCGCCTGACGCACGCGCTTGTCTTTCAGCGCAGGGTTGGTGTTCTGGTTCAGCTCGATGATGATGGCACGGGTACCGGACAGGGTGACCAGCTGGGAATCCTTGCCGTTCTTCACGCGCTCCAGATCGTTCGGGGCAACCGGGTAGATCATGTCCACGTCGCCGCCCAGCAGGGCTGCAACACGGGTGGCGTCTTCCTTGATCGGTACCACGGTCAGGTTTTCGACGTTGCCCTTGGAGGCCTTGTCCCAGTAGTTGGCGTTGCGCACGTATTCCAGCTTCACGCCCTGCTCGCGGAACTTGACGCTGAACGGACCGGTACCGGAGACATTGGTGGAGGCGAAGGAGTCACCGTTCTTCACGATCTCGGCCTTGTCCTTGCCCGCCTCTGTCTTGCCGCTATAGAACTTGGAGTCCATCGGGAAGATGTAGGTGACGGTCTGCAGCACCAGCGGGAACGGCTTGGCGGTGACGAGATCCACGGTGAAATCATCCACCTTCTTGGCTTCGGCGATGGGGTCGAAGATCGCCTTGAAGTCCGGGGAGGCCTTCAGACGGTTGACGGTCCATACCACGTCATCGGCGGTGAAGTCGTTGCCGGAGTGGAACTTCACACCCTTGCGCAGGTGGAAACGGACGGTCTTGTCGTCGATGCGCTCATACTTCTCGGCCAGACGCGGCTCGAACTGCAGATCCTGGGTGTAACGCATCAGGGGGTCGAACACCAGGTGAGACATCTCCAGGGTCTGACCGGAGAGCTGCTCCTGCGGGTCCAGCGAGGTGGCGTCGGACGCGACGGCGACCTTGATGTCGGCAGCAGAAACGTTGAACGCGAGACCAGCGGCGAACAGCGCCATGGCGATCTTGGATAATCCTTTCTTCATGTCTTTCTCCATGCTTTTGGCTTTTTATTGACAGACAAACCGGCGAACCGGTGCTTTCCTAGCTTGCGATTTCCAGCCCCTCGCGGGACATTCCCTTGAATTCCGGCATGAGGGAGATCAGCTTGCGGCTGTACTCATGCTCGGCATTGGTGAACAGTTTCTCGGTCTCGGCCACTTCCACCAGATGACCGTGCTGCATCACACCGATGCGGTCGCACATCTGGCGGATGACCGGCAGATCGTGACTGATGAACAGCATGGTGAGCCCAAGCTCCTGTTGCAAGTCTTTGAGCAGGTTGAGGATCTGGGCCTGCACCGAGACATCCAGCGCCGAGGTGGGCTCGTCGCAGATGAGGAAACGCGGGCGGGTCGCCAGGGCGCGGGCAATGGAGATGCGCTGGCGCTGGCCACCGGAGAACTCGTGGGGATACTTGACCCCGGCGCCGCGGCCCAGGCCCACGTGATCCAGCAGGTCCCCGACGATCTGCTCTATCTGCCGCTCGCTCTCGGCGAGGCGGTGGAAGCGGATCGGCTCGGCGATGATGTCACGCACTTTCATGCGCGGGTTCATCGAAGAGTACGGGTTCTGGAACACCATCTGCATCTGGCGGCGCAGGGGGCGACGCTCGTGCTCCCCTTTCAGGGCGGTGAGATCGATCCCCTCGAAGACAATCTTGCCGGTATCGGGCGGATAGAGCCCGGTGATGGCACGGGCGATGGTGGATTTGCCGGAGCCCGACTCCCCCACCAGACCGAAGGTCTCACCCTCGAAGATCTCGAAGCTGATGTTGTTGCAGGCCCGCACGTACTGGCGGCGGCTCGGGAAGATGGAATCCTTGGTGACGAACTTCAGATCCACGTTCTCCACCCGCAGCAGTGCGCCTTCATAGGTGCGCTCGTCCTGACTCTGGCCGAGCCAGTGGGTCTTGAGATCGATGCTGGTATCCGCCGCACCGGCATCCTCGATATAGGAGACCAGAGGGAAGCGCACCAGCTTCACATCCGAGCGGGGCACCGCCGAGATGAGGCTGCGGGTATAGGGGTGATTGGGGCGGCCCAGCACCTGTTCCGTGGTGCCGAACTCCACCAGATCGCCGCGGTACATCACCGCCACCTTGTCGGTGACGTTGGAGACCACCCCCATGTCATGGGTCACCAGCATGCAGCCTACCTGGCGCTCTTTGCACAGGTTGCGGATGAGCTGGAGGATCTGATCCTGGATGGAGACGTCCAGCGCCGTGGTCGGCTCATCGGCGATGATGAGCTCGGGATCCCCGGAGAGGGCGATGGCGATCACCACCCGCTGGCGCATGCCACCGGAGAACTGGTGAGGATACTGCTTGATGCGCACATCCGGGTTCGGGATCCCCACCGCCCCCATCAGCTCGAGGGCCTTGGCAAAGGCCGCCTCGCGGGACAGGTCGGTGTTGGCGAGGATGGTCTCCACCAGCTGCTGCTCCACGGTGAACAGCGGGTTGAGGGAGGTCATGGGATCCTGGAAGATGAAACCGATGCGCGAGCCACGAATGGCCCGCATCTCGTTCTGGCTCTTGCCGGAGATGAGCTCGCCGTTGAGGTAGATGTCACCACGGGCGATGCGACCGGGCGGGCTCAACAGATCGATGACGGCGTTGCCGATGGTGGATTTGCCAGCGCCGGACTCACCGACGACGCCGACGATCTCGCCCTTTTCAACAGAAAAAGAGAGATCCTTGACCGCGGCAAGCACCCCGTAGCGGGAGGGGTACTCGATCCGCAAGTTTTTGACTTCAAGCAAGGACATGGTTACCTCTGCGGGGGACATCCGTCCCAAATAATTCGTCCGTAAATCAGCCGCAGATGCTGGTTGTGCCTTGGTACTGCTCGAGAGCCGTTGTTGTGTAATTAACGCTCAATCCATGAGGCAGCCAAACCAGCGATCCGGGCGGGTTTTTTGCATTTTTTTGGAATAACCCGCGAGTAAGTTAGTCGGTTTGCCCGCGGGTGTAAATGATCCAGTTATACAATTTCGCAATACTTTGCCCAGAGAATGCCGACACCCTGGGGTTAAAATGTCGATAAAAGTCACATTACCAGAGATTACGCTGGCAATGCGAGACCATCAACCAATTATGTTTCAACAAAATAGCAACAAACCATCTTATTCACTATCAGCATTATGCTGACCAGCTTCGAATGAGTAGTGAATATTTATGTGAAATGATTTTTTGACGGCAGCATATCTGGAGTAAGGAAAAATAGGCAGAGCTAAATAGGGACAATGCAGAAGGATCAACCTGGGCCACAGGCCCGCCGGCACGGCAAGCCGGGAGGGATTGCATACAAAAAAACGCAGGCCCCTCAGGGCCTGCGTGTGCGGTATATCCGACCTCTTTGCAAGAGGAGATGAGTGAAAAAACAACGAGACGGGCGTTCGGGAGCCACCTCCCCTCACCAGTGGGCAAGCAGTTGCATGCAGGCCAGGGCAAACAGGCCGGCGATGAGATCGTCCAGCATGATGCCAAGCCCGCCGTGAATGCGGCGATCGAACCAGGAGATGGGCCAGGGCTTGAGCACGTCGAATAGGCGAAACAGCACGAAACCCGCCAGCACCCACTCCCAGCCGGCCGGGGCCGCAATCATGGTGACCCCGAATCCGATGACCTCGTCCCAGACGATAGCCCCGTGATCCGGCATCCCGATGGCGTCGGTGGCGCTCTGGCAGATGCGGATGCCCGCCACGAAACCCACCACCAGCAGGACGATGAACCAGGAGGTCGGCAGCCCGCTCACCAAGAGATAGAGCGGGATGGCTGCCAGGGTCCCCATGGTGCCCGGCGCCTTGGGGGAGAGGCCGGAGCCAAAGCCCACCGCAAGGAAGTGGAGCGGGTTTTTAAGGTTCAGCCGCGTCAGTTCGGGCTTTATCTTGAAAGACATCATGCGAAGTGATCCCAGCCCTTGAGGTGCAGTTCGACGGGTTGTTCGTCCTGCAGGTAGTCGATGCCAGGCTCCCCGGCCAGGATGCGACCGATGCGGGTGAACTTCACGCCACAATTGGCCAGCGCCGTGTCCAGGGCACCGTGATGCTCCTGGGGCACGGTGAAGCAGAGCTCGTAGTCGTCGCCCCCGGCCAGGGCCAGCTGCCAGGCATCCATGGCCGGCACCGCATCCTGCAACACGGGGGAGAGGGGCAGCAGATTGAGATCGATCTGGGCCCGCACGCCGGACGCCTTGAGGATGTGGCCAAGATCGGACGCCAGGCCGTCGGAGAGATCCAGGGCGCTGCTGGCCAGCCCGCGCAGGGCCTGACCGGCCAGGATGCGGGGATGGGGATGGTCGAGGCGCGGCAGCACGGCCGCCAGCTGGTTCTCGTTGAGGGTGCGCTTGCCCAGCAGGTGGGAGAGCGCCAGGGCGGCATCTCCCAGGGTACCGGTCACGTAGACCCCGTCACCGGCCTTGGCGCCGCTGCGCATCAGGGCGCGACCTGCCGGGACCGATCCTTTCACCGAGACGGTGATGGAGAGGGGCCCGCGGGTCATGTCTCCCCCCACCAGCGCCACGTTGTAGTACTCGGCGAGCTCGAGGAACCCTTCGGCGAAACCGGCGACCCAGCGCTCGTTGATGGCGGGCAGGGTCAGGGCCAGGGAGACCCAGCGCGGCTCGGCACCCATGGCGGCCAGATCGGAGAGATTGACCGCCAGCGCCTTGTAGCCGAGATCCACCGGATCCATGTCGGGGAAGAAGTGCACGCCGCTCACCAGGGTGTCCGTGCTCACCGCCAACTGGGCGTCGGGGGGCAGGGTCAGCAGGGCACAGTCATCTCCAGGGCCCATCACCACGTCCTTGCGGGCGTGGGGGACCTTGAAGTACTTCTCAATCAGCTCAAATTCACCCATACAGTAAAAAGCCAGCAATAAGCTGGCTCCTCTCTTAATTGCTGACGGACAGCAGGATCAGCGCTTGGGCAGCGTCTTGATCACCTTGTCCAGGACGCCGTTGACAAACTTGTGGCTGTCATCGGCGGCGAAGGCTTTGGCCAGCTCGATCGCTTCGTTGATCACCACGCGCGGCGGCACATCTTCACGACGGGTCAGCTCGTAGGTCGCCAGACGCAGGATCGCCTTGTCCACCATGTCCACTTCTTCCAGCGGACGGGAGAGGAAAGGCGCGAACACCTTGTCCAGCTCGTTGCAGTGGACCGCTACCCCGAACAGCAGATCGCGGAAATAGTTCAGGTCCACACCCTTGGTGTCCTGATCGATCTTGAACTGCTCTTCGATGTCGCCCACGTTGGCCTGGGTCATCTGCCACTGGTAGATGGCCTGGGTGGCGCAATGGCGGGCCTTACGGCGCTCGGACGGTTTCAATGCATTTCTCCTCGTTACACGTCCAGTTGTTTCAGGACGTTGATCATTTCGAGCGCGCTCAGTGCAGCCTCTGCACCCTTGTTACCCGCCTTGGTACCGGCGCGTTCGATGGCTTGTTCAATGTTTTCGGTGGTCAGCACGCCGAAGGCAACGGGAATGTCGTATTCCATCATTACCTGGGCCAGACCCTTGCCGTTCTCGCTCGCTACCAGTTCGAAGTGGTAGGTACCGCCGCGGATGACGGTGCCGAGTGCGACGATGGCGTCGTATTGACCGCTCTTGGCCAGCTTCTTGGCCGCCAGGGGAATTTCGACGGCCCCCGGTACGCGCACCAGGGTCAGATTGCTCTCCTGGACCTGACCTTGACGCTTCAGCACGTCCAGCGCGCCGTTCACCAGGCTGTCATTGATGAAGCTGTTGAAACGGGCAACGACAATAGCAACACGCGCCTCGGGAGCGGCGATATTTCCTTCGATAATCTTCATTGGAAATCCTGTCTCTGTGCAATCAATTAGGGGCCGGGCTCAAAAGTGCACGCATTCTAGCACAACAGAGCCGCGACAAAAAACCATGGCCGCAACGGGCGGCCATGGTGATGAATTCAACCATACGCAGCGCTTACTCGCCGACGTACTCCACCACTTCCAGACCAAAGCCACCGAGGGCATGGTACTTCTTGGGGGAGCTCAACAGGCGCATCTTGCCGACCCCCAGCGCCTTGAGGATCTGGGAGCCGACGCCGACCCGGCGCGAGGTGCCCTGCCACTTGGCCCCTTCCGGTGCCAGCCCCTTGTCGGCGGCTTCAAAACCCTTGACCCTGGCCAGCAGCTCGGCGCCATGGGCTTCCGCCCCCAGGATCACCAGCACCCCGCCCTCGTCGGCGATGCGGGCCATGGATTTGGGCAGCGGCCAGCTGCGAGCGCTGTGGCGGTCGGTGAGCAGCAGATCGCTCAGCACGTCGTGCAGGTGCACCCGTACCAGGGTCGGCTGGTCGGCCTTCACGTCCCCTTTCTTCAGGGCGAAGTGCACCTGGTTGTCGATGGTGTCGCGGAAGGTGACGAGGTCGAACTCGCCGTATTCGGTGGGCAACTTGCACTCGGCCACCTTCTCTACGGTGGTCTCGTGCTGGTTGCGGTATTCGATAAGGTCGGCAATGGTGCCGAGCTTGATGCCGTGCTGCTCGGCGAAGATCTCGAGATCCGGGCGCCGGGCCATGGTGCCGTCTTCGTTGAGGATCTCGACGATGACGGAGGCTGGCTCGAAGCCGGCCAGCCGGGCCAGATCGCAGCCCGCTTCGGTGTGGCCGGCGCGGGTCAGCACACCGCCATCCTGCGCCATCAGCGGGAAGATGTGGCCGGGCTGCACCAGATCGGCGGCCTTGGCATGGGGCGCCACCGCGGCCTGCACGGTGACGGCGCGGTCGGCGGCGGAGATGCCAGTGGTCACCCCTTCCGCCGCCTCGATGGAGACGGTGAAGGCGGTGGAGAACTGGGCATTGTTGCGATCGACCATCAGCGGCAGCGCCAGCTGCTTGCAGCGATCCCGGGTCAGGGTCAGGCAGATGAGGCCACGACCGTAGCGCGCCATGAAGTTGATGTCTTCCGGGCGGACACAGGAGGCGGCCATGATCAGGTCCCCTTCGTTCTCCCTGTCTTCGTCATCCATCAGGATTACCATCTTGCCAGCCTTGATATCGGCAATGATTTCCTGGGTCGTGCTCAGCGCCATGGGCTACTCCATCAACATGCTTGGGGATTGAGCCAGTCGGCTCGACTTGATACTGCGTATTGTGCTCTAGATGGGGGCACGCGGCCCCGTTTCAATCCGCGCGGGATCACAGAACCGCGTTTTCCCGTCAAAACGGCTCACAAGAATCCGGACTGGGCCAGCTTCTCCAGGGTCAGGGTAGAGGCACTGCTCTCCTCGAGCTTGCCCGTCATCAGCCGCTCCAGATAGCGGGCTATCTGGTCCACCTCGAGGTTGACCCGGTAGCCGGGTTTCCAGCGGGCGATGGTGGTCTCCTGGGCGGTGTGGGGCACGATGGTCAGCCGGAACAGATCCCCCTGAACCGCATTGACGGTGAGGCTGATTCCATCCACTGCAATGGAGCCCTTCTCGGCGATGTAGCGGGAGAGCTCCCCCGGCGCCTTGATCCAGTATTCGATGGCGCGGCCGCTGGACGATTTGCTCTTCACCTCGCCGATGCCGTCCACGTGGCCGGAGACCAGGTGGCCGCCGAGGCGGGAAGTGGGCATCAACGCCTTTTCGAGGTTGACCGGATCCCCCACCTTGGCGGCAGAAAAACCGGTGCGGGAGAGGGTTTCCAGGGAGACGTCGGCGGTATAGCTGTGATCCCCGAGCGCCACCACGGTGAGACAGACGCCGTTGGTGGCGATGGAGTCGCCCAGCTTGACGTCACTGAAGTCCAGGGTCGGCGCGTGCACGGTGAGGGCCATGTCCTCCCCCTGGCGACGCAGCTCGGCCAGGGTTCCCACCGCTTCGATAATTCCGGTAAACATGCAGATCACCTTGCTGATGACGGGGGAGATGGATGCCCCCGTGAACATTGAAAAATCAGGCTATTTTCGCAGTGATGCGAATATCCTGGCCAAGCATGCGCACATCCTTGAGGTTGAGTTTAGGGGCCTGGAACAGCCGGGTCAGCCCCGGCAGATGGAACAGGCCGCGCCCCTCATCCCCCATCAGTTTGGGCGCCTGATAGAGCACCAGCTCGTCCACCAGCCCCTTCTCCAGCAGGGCGCCGCACAGCCGCGGCCCCGCCTCCACCAGTACCGAGTTGACGTTCTGTTTGGCCAGCAGCATGAAGAGGCTGACCAGATCCAGCTTGCCATCCAGCAGCGGCACCTCCAGCTGCTGCACCCAGGCGGGCCACTCACCGGATGCCTTGTGGCGGGCCAGCAGTACCGGGCTCTCGCTCTGGAACAGGGGCAGATCCGGGGTGAGCCGGTTTTGCGAATCCACGATGACCCGAAGTGGCTGGCGCAGGGTCTCTTTGGGATAGACCGCCTTGACCGAGGGAGGCAGCTCGTCCCAGCGCACGGTGAGGGAGGCGCCATCCGCCAGCACGGTTTCGGCGCTGGAGAGGACTGCATCGTGACGGGCCCGCAGCCGCTGCACGTCCCGGCGCGCCTCCGGAGAGGTGATCCACTGGCTCTCGCCACTCGCCATGGCGGTGCGACCATCCAGGCTCGCCCCCAGCTTGACCGTCACCAGCGGAAACGCGGTGCGCATCCGCTTGAAGAAACCGGGATTGAGGGCCTCGGCTTCTGCGGCCAGCAGGCCGAAATCGGTCTTGATCCCCGCCTCGGAGAGCATCCGCAGGCCGCGCCCGCCCACCTGGGGATTGGGATCCACCATGGCAGCCACCACCCGGGTCACCCCGGCCTTGATGAGCGCCTCGGCGCAGGGGGGCGTGCGACCATGATGGGAGCAGGGCTCCAGGGTCACATAGGCGGTGGCACCGCGGGCCTCTTCCCCTGCCGCGTGCAGGGCATAGACCTCGGCATGGGGCTCACCGGCCCGCTTGTGCCAGCCCTCCCCCACCACCACGCCGGCCTTCACCAGCACGGCGCCGACGCAGGGGTTGGGAGCCGTGGTGTAACGGCCGCGCCGGGCCAGTTCGAGGGCCCGGCTCATCCATTGGTAATCGTCTTGACTAAACATCCGGGCTCCTGTGTCCAGCAACCTGTCCCCAGTGGCACGGCCATCCGATGGGACAAGAAAATAGGGTGTACGCGCTTGCAGCACGCCTTCTCGGGCAGATCGGCCATGGCATCTGACGCCATGGCGACGGGCACACACATCGCAGGATGCGGCCGCACGCCCTCATACTTTTTCACCAGTGCAACGATGCGCTATCTGGATGTCTCACTGGTGTAACAACTGGCGCTGCCGCAACGGCAGCCCCTCTCTTATTCACATAGGGAGCGACAGGCCGACGTTACTTCTCCAGCTTGGCGATCTCTTCCCCGAATTCGCGAATGTCTTCAAAGCTGCGGTAGACGGAGGCAAAGCGGATGTAGGCCACCTTGTCCAGGCTCTTGAGCTCATCCATCACCAGATTGCCCACCAATTGGGAGGCGACTTCACGCTCGCCGGTGGCCCGCAGGCGGGACTTGATGTGGTTGACCGCCTTCTCGATGGCCTCCATGCTCACCGGCCGCTTCTCCAGCGCCCGCAGAATGCCGGCCCGCAGTTTGTCTTCGTTGAAGGGCTCGCGGGAGCCGTTGGACTTGATGACGCGGGGCATGACCAGTTCGGCCATTTCGAAGGTAGTAAAACGCTCGTGACAGAGCAGGCATTCGCGACGGCGGCGCACCTGATGGCCCTCGGCCACCAGACGGGAATCGATCACCTTGGTATCAACGGCACTACAGAAAGGGCAATGCATCTGACCTCCGGCGTGGATGAAAATGGGCGCGGGCCCCGGGGGCTGGCGCTAGGCCGGCCAGTGTAACACGGCCATCCAGAGCCGGTAAAAGCCCATGAAAACAAGGGACAACCTGCCAGGCCTTCGGGCAGGACTCAGTCGTCATAGGGCAACGCCTCGGGGTCGCAATCCTGGTAATCGGGGGCAGGATCCGCCGCGAACCGGCGAGCAGCCACATGGCTGTGGCCCAGCATCAGCGCCTTGCCCACCCGGTGCATGCCATCCATCACCCGGCCGGCGCTGTCCAGCAGGATGGGATAGGCGAGATCCGCCGCCATCATGAGCTGGCAATGCGCCACCACGCTGCGCACCGTGGGCGTGGCGTCGCCATGGCCGTACCAGTGGTCGCGGTCAAGCTCGGCAATCTCGCCGAGTGCCACCGCCTGCACCGGCAGGTTGCGGCTCAGCCGGATCAAGCGGCGCACATCCCAGGCCAGCAGCCCCTGTTCGCTGGCGCGAAAGTGGTACTGGGCGCGAACCGCCTGCCGCAGTGACGCCTCCAGCACGTCCTCTTCCATGTCATCGCACATGGTCACCTCTGTCTCATCTTGCCAGACGCTGCAAAAAACAATGCCACCCGAGGGTGGCATTGGTCTTCAACCTGAAGGTCAGGCTGATTATGCGTAGACCGGGAAGCGGCGGCAGATGTCCAGCACCTTCTCGCGCACGGTCGCCAGCACTTCTTCGTTGTCGTGGCTGTCCAGCACGTCGCAGATCCAGTTGGCCAACTGGATGGACTCGGCTTCCTTGAAGCCGCGGCGGGTGATGGCCGGGGTGCCGATACGCACGCCGGAGGTCACGAACGGGGAACGCGGGTCGTTCGGTACGGAGTTCTTGTTGACGGTGATGTTGGCCTTGCCGAGGGCTGCGTCGGCATCTTTGCCGGTCAGCTCGCGACCGATCAGGTCAACCAGCATCAGATGGTTGTCGGTACCGCCGGAGACGATCTTGTAGCCGCGCTCGATAAAGGTCGCCGCCATGGCCTTGGCGTTCTTCACGACCTGGGCCTGGTAGGTCTTGAACTCGGGCTCCAGCGCTTCCTTGAAGGCCACGGCCTTGCCGGCGATGACGTGCATCAGCGGGCCGCCCTGACCACCCGGGAAGACGGCGGAGTTCAGCTTCTTGTACAGATCTTCGTCGTCGGCGGCGGAGAGGATCAGACCACCGCGCGGACCGGCCAGGGTCTTGTGGGTGGTGGAGGTGACCACGTGAGCGTGGGGCACCGGGTTCGGGTAGACGCCGGCGGCAATCAGACCGGCTACGTGGGCCATGTCCACGAACAGGTAAGCACCGATCTTGTCGGCGATCTCGCGCATGCGGGCCCAGTCGACGATGCCGGAGTAGGCGGAGAAGCCGCCGATCATCATCTTCGGCTTGTGCTCAACGGCCAGGCGCTCCATCTCGTCGTAGTCGATCTTGCCGGACTCGTCGATGCCGTAGGGGATGATGTTGTACAGCTTGCCGGAGAAGTTGACGGGGGAGCCGTGGGTCAGGTGACCGCCGTGGGCCAGGTTCATGCCGAGCACGGTGTCGCCCGGTTGCAGCAGGGCCATGTAGACGGCGCTGTTGGCCTGGGAGCCGGAGTGCGGCTGCACGTTGGCGTAGGTGGCGCCGAACAGCTCTTTGGCGCGCTCGATGGCCAGGGTTTCAACCACATCCACATACTCGCAACCGCCGTAGTAACGCTTGGCCGGGTAGCCTTCAGCGTACTTGTTGGTCAACTGGGAGCCCTGGGCTTCCATGACGCGGGGGCTGGTGTAGTTCTCGGACGCAATCAGCTCGATGTGCTCTTCCTGACGACGGGTCTCGTCTGTGATGGCCTGCCACAGCTCTGGATCATAGCCGGCGATGGTCATGTCACGTTTCAACATCCGTTTATCTCCTGAAAATCGTTTGCGCGATAGGTGAAGTGGGCCCGCGCATTGTAACGTGAGCTGGATCAAAGAGACAGTCCAACCACCCAAAAAATTGTTTATAAAATGTAAAATACGTCGCAAATTTCGAATCCCGCCCCCTGGCTTCGCTCATCCCCCCGGCCTCCCCACACCAGCAATCCGGCTCCAGCCATCGTCCCCGCTTCCCGGGCAAAGCGATAGAAACCAGAGCCAGATCATGGATATAGCATTTACTAACAGATAACATCTTTAGGCCATGGGACATCTGCACGAGCGGGTGTCGCTCCCTGCCATCCCGGAACACAAGGGGAAACGCCATGATGGATCATCTGATGCTGTTCGTGATTGTCGCGGTCTTCGCTCTCTTCTACTGGGTCTACTACACCGGCAGCCGTAAGGGTGCCTGCACCGCCAACTGGGAGACACTTCCCACCCGGGAGCAGTACCTGGCGGCCCACCCCGGCGCCGCCGACGGGGATCTCATTTTCTGCATCCATTGCGGTCATCATCAGCAGCGGGAAGTCGGCCTGGTGCACCAGATGGATTACCGCCGCCAGCACATCTGCCCCCGTTGCAAGCAGGTGCTCTATCGCGTCGAGGAGTAAGTCGGCCTCCTCGTCGCCCACGGTCATCCCGCGAATGCGACCCCCTCTCCTGGCGCTATCCGGCCAAAAGGCCCCATGAGTTTCCTTTATTTTTAAAGTCGTTAGAATCGGGGGCCATCAAGGCTCCCGATTGTCATCCACGGAGGAAAAATGCAGGAATTCATGGCGACCAGCGAACGCCGGGCCGAGCTTTACTGGTGGTTTTCCACCCTGTTTGCTGCCGAACTCAGTGATGCACAGATCGCTGAATACGACACTTATGACGTGCGCAGCTTCTTGAAGAGCCTCTCTACTCTCGACCCCATGCGCGAAGCCGTGGCCGAGCTCAACGATGCCATCGCCCGCCTGCTGGTGCGCCCCGAGCGCCAGACGGCCCTGGCCGCCGACTTCGCAGGCCTGTTCCTGAGCGCTCCCGGGCAGGGTGCCCTGCCCTACGAATCCCTCTACCGGGGCGAAGGCAAGCAGCTGATGCAGGCCCCTATGACCGAGATGCAGGCACGCCTCGATCGCCTCGGCATCAACGTCAGCGACAAATACAATGAGCCTGCCGATCATCTGGCCATCGAGCTAGATCTGATGGGCAGCCTCATCATTCGCGCCGTCGAGTCGACCACCGCCGACCAGCGCGAGGCGTGGCTTGGCGAGCAGGAGTCCCTGCTGCACGGCCACCTGCTGGGCTGGTTCGAGCGCTTCGAGCAGGCCTGCCGGGCCGCCGACAAGTTTGGCTTCTACGGTGCCAGTGCCCGCCTGCTGGGGGTGTTCCTCAAGATGGACGCCAACTACCTCTCCCTGGTCAAACCGGCACCGTCCGCCGACTGAGCCCGGCATGAAGACAGCCCTGCTTCTTATCGCATGCTGGCTGCTGGCCCTGATCCCGCTGGATCAGGGTCTCACTCCCCTCGTGACGCTGCTGTTCAACCCGGACCGCGCGCTCTACGGCACCGCCCAGCTCACCGGCTTTGCCGGCATCCTGCTGACCCTCTACCTCGCCAATCTCGGGGTAGAAGTGGTGCTGCGTCGCCGCTTCCAGATAGCGGGCATGCTGGCCCTGCTCGCCGCCTGGACAGATTTCATCAACAGCAGCGGCACCGAGAGCCACTGGCTGGTGCTCTACGCCATGGCGTTGCCGTTTCATCTGGTGGGCTGGCTGGTATTTGTTCGCGGGATCCAGGCGTTTGGCCGCCAGAAAGGCTGACATCTCGTTGATTTCACACCCTTCTCACACTTTCTTTCTCTCCTGACACTTCCTGCCATACTGACACAGTCGTCCAAATGACAAAGCAATCAATTCAGGAGCCTCCATGGAAAAAGTGCTACCCGAATCGGTTCCGACACGGCATTTGTCAGGCCCGCTCTCTCCCCACGAGTTGCAACAGCTGTTCGCCCAGGCGCCCTTCGGGATTGGGGTCTTCGATCACGAATTCAGGTGTCGCGACGTCAACGGACGCTTTGCCGAACTGACCGGCCTCGCGCGGGCAGAGCACCCGGGCAAGACGCTGTTCGACATTGTCCCTGCCCAGACTCCCCAGCTGCTCCCGCTGTTTCAGCAACTGCGGCAAGGTCCCCCCCGATGCACATTTGAGGTGGAAATGGTCGGTCTCTCCCGCGCGGCCTCCCCGGCACGCTGGCAAGTGAGCATCAGCTCCGTGCTGGATGAGGACGGCTCCTTCAGCGGCATCTTCCTCGTGATGAGGGAATCCGCGCAGACAGGCCCCCACCTCGACGCACCCGCGTCACCCGGCCTGTAGGAGATGACCCACCGCCATGCACTGCGTCTCTATCAGGCCGAAGCCCGCTTGCAGCACCTCTCCTATTACGATCCCCTCACCGATCTCGGCAATCGCCATCTGCTGCAAGAGCGCCTCACCCTGGAGATAGAGACGGCCAGGGTGAACCACCACGTCCTGGCGCTGCTGTTCATCGATCTCGACGGCTTCAAGCTCATCAACGACAACCTGGGGCACAGTGCCGGCGATCTGCTGCTCAAGCTGTCGGCAGACCGCATTCGCCACTGCCTGCGCCCTGGAGACATCGCCATCCGGCTGGGGGCAGACGAATTTCTGGTGTTGCTGCCCGCCATCAGGGAGACCCAGGATCTGCTGGGTCTCATCGAGGGGTTGCAACGCAGGCTGCACGATCCCGCCGACATCGGCCAGGAGCGGGTGAGGCTCTCCGCCAGCATCGGCGTCTCCCTCTATCCGGAGCATGGCCAGACCCCGGACAGCCTCATCAGCGCGGCGGACAACGCCATGCATGAAGCCAAGCGCCGTGACCGCAACGGCTATCTGTTCCACTCCCCCGACATGACGGCACAGACCAGGGAGCGGATGCTGCTGGAGCAGGGACTGCTCAAGGCCATTGAGCAGCAACAGTTTCGCCTGCTCTACCAACCCATGACGGATCGGCGGATGGTAATCTCAGCGGCCTGGAGGCCCTGATCCGCTGGCAGCATCCCAGCCTTGGCATGATATCCCCGGACCGTTTCATTCCGGTGGCAGAGGGGTGCGGTCTCATCGAACCACTGGGCGAATGGGTGATGCGTACCGCCTGCCGGCAAGGGCAGCAGTGGCTGGCCGAAGGGCTCGCCGTGCCCCGGCTCTCGGTCAATGTGTCGGTCAGGGAGATGCGCTCCCACGACTACGTGGAGCGGGTGACAGCCATTCTGGCCGAGACCGGTTTTCCTGCCGAACGGCTGGAGATCGAGGTGACCGAGAGCATCATCCAGAGCGTGGATCACAGTCTGCGGCTCTTCATCCGTCTCAAGGCGCTGGGGGTGCAGATCGCCATCGACGACTTCGGCACCGGTTTCTCCTCCCTGAGCCTGCTCAGGAGCCTGCCCATCGATCGCATCAAGATAGACAGGGCCTTCGTCTAGGCGTTGCCCGACGACAAGCACAGCCGCGAGCTGTGCCGTACCATAGTCCAGCTGGCCAGCTCCCTCGGCATGGCCGTCACGGCGGAAGGGATAGAAACCCAGCCCCAGCGCCAGTTCCTGCAATCCCTGCGTTGCGAAGAGGGACAGGGCTACCTGTTCAGCCATCCCCTGCCAGAACCCAGCCTGCCTCCCCTGCTCCCCCTCCGCCATTGAGCCTTGGCCGCGCCACCACGCAAGCAAAGAAGGGAGCCCATGGCTCCCTTCTGCTTCATCATCATGGCTTCCCGCCCGCTATCTTCGTCGCTATCCAAAAGTCTAATTGCCCTCGGGAACCAAAGGTATAAGTTGTTACTCAATCATTAAGAAAATGTATTCACAGGAGTGAGAGATGAGCGAGAGCAAGGTCTACCCGGTCAAGGCCCACATCGGCAACGGCGCCCTGCTGGACAAGGAAGGTTATGAAGCCATGTATCAGGCGTCGGTGCAGGATCCGGACGCCTTCTGGGGGGAGCAGGGCAAGATCCTCGACTGGATGACCCCCTACACCCGCGTCAAGAACACCTCCTACGATCCGGGCCACGTCTCCATCAAGTGGTATGAGGATGGTCTGCTCAACGTCTCGGCCAACTGCCTGGATCGTCATCTGAGCGAGCGCGGCGACAAGGTCGCCATCATCTGGGAAGGGGACAACCCGGCTGAAGATCGCAAGATCACCTATCGCGAACTGCACGCCGAAGTGTGCAAGTTTGCCAACGTGCTCAAAGCCCAGGGGGTCAAGCGTGGCCACATGGTCTGCCTTTATATGCCCATGGTGCCGGAGGCGGCCATCGCCATGCTGGCCTGTACCCGCATCGGGGCCGTGCACAGCATCGTCTTCGGCGGCTTCTCGCCGGAGGCGCTCTCGGGCCGCATCATCGACTCCGGCGCCTCCGTCGTCATCACCGCCGATGAGGGGTTGCGAGGCGGTCGCCCCATCCCCCTCAAGAAGAACGTGGATGAGGCCCTTACCCACCCGGATACCAAGGTCAGCAAGGTGATCGTCCTCAAGCGCACCGGTGGCAACGTGGCCTGGCACGATCACAGAGACATCTGGTGGCATGATGCGGTCAACGCCGCCAGCCCGGATTGTCCGCCCGAAGCCATGGGCGCCGAAGATCCCCTGTTCGTGCTCTACACCTCCGGCTCCACCGGCAAACCCAAGGGTGTGCTGCACACCACGGGCGGCTATCTGGTCTATGCCGCCCTCACCTTCAAATACGTGTTCGATTACCACGAAGAGGACATCTACTGGTGTACCGCCGACGTGGGCTGGGTCACCGGTCACTCCTATCTGGTCTACGGGCCGCTGGCCAACGGCGCCACCACCGTCATGTTCGAAGGGGTGCCCAATTACCCGGCCACCAACCGCATGAGTCAGGTGGTGGACAAACATCAGGTCACCATCCTCTATACCGCCCCCACCGCCATTCGTGCACTGATGGCCAAGGGCAAGGAGGCTGTCGAAGGCACTTCCCGCACCAGCCTGCGCATCATGGGGTCGGTGGGTGAACCCATCAACCCGGAAGCCTGGGAGTGGTACTACCGCACCATCGGCGACGAGCGCTGCCCCATCGTCGACACCTGGTGGCAGACCGAGACCGGCGGCATCCTCATCACTCCGCTGCCCGGCGTCACCGCCCTCAAGCCCGGCTCGGCCACCCGTCCCTTCTTCGGAGTACAGCCTGCTCTGGTGGACAACCTGGGTGAACCGCTGGAAGGCGCCACCGAGGGCAACCTGGTGATCACCGACTCCTGGCCCGGCCAGATGCGTACCGTGTTCGGCGATCACGAGCGCTTCGAGCAGACCTACTTCTCCACCTTCCCGGGTCGCTACTTCACCGGCGACGGTGCCCGTCGCGACGAGGACGGCTACTACTGGATCACCGGCCGGGTGGATGATGTACTCAACGTCTCCGGCCACCGCATGGGCACCGCCGAAATCGAGTCCGCTCTGGTGGCCCATCCGAAGATCGCCGAAGCGGCGGTGGTGGGTGTTCCCCACGAGATCAAGGGACAGGGCATTTACGCCTATGTCACCCTGATCGCCGGGGAAGAGCCGAGCCGCGAGCTGCACAAGGAAGTGAAGGAGTGGGTGCGCAAGGAGATTGGCGCCATCGCGACCCCGGACGTGATCCACTGGGCCGAGGGGCTGCCCAAGACCCGTTCCGGCAAGATCATGCGGCGCATATTGCGCAAGATCGCCACCGGCGAAACCGACAGCCTGGGGGATATCTCCACCCTGGCGGATCCGGGGGTCGTGGACAAGCTGATCCGCGAGAAGTCGGAAGCGGCGTGAGTCTCTTCCCCACGTCAACAGAGCCGGCCACGTGCCGGCTTTGTTGTCTTCGGGATCCGGACAGGGCAGAGTTCGGAGGCAGGCAGGGCTTGCGGGCAAACCAGGCCAATAAATAGCCAGATGTAGAGATTAGACCAGTAAAATGCTGCTAATTTTCACGAAATCAATATAATTGCGAAATCTGTGTGTCAGGGCACACCGATTTGTGCAAAAATTGGCTAGATTTTTGGTAGTCCAAAGATAGCTGATAGATAGCAGCATAATCATCGAGGATGTACTCAATATGTCGCAACATCACCGAATCCTCCTGCTTAACGGCCCCAATCTGAATCTGCTGGGCAAGCGGGAGCCGGGAATCTACGGCAGCAAGACGCTCGATGAGATCGTCGCCGATCTGACGCGCAGCGCCAGCGAACTCGGTGTCACCCTGGAACATCTGCAATCCAATGCCGAGCACGAGCTGATCGGCCGCATCCATCAGGCCATGGGCCAGGTGGATTTCATCATCATCAATCCCGCCGCCTTCACCCATACCAGCGTTGCCCTGCGCGATGCCCTGCTGGGTGTGGCCATCCCCTTTATCGAGGTTCACCTGTCAAACGTTCATGCCAGGGAGCCCTTCCGTCATCACTCCTATCTGTCTGATGTCGCCAAGGGGGTGATCTGCGGGTTGGGTGCCGATGGTTACCAATTCGCTTTAACCGCGGCCGTGCATCAGTTGCGCGCGGCTTGATAATCACTGATCAGATAAAGAAGAAAGAGAATGCTAATGGATATCCGCAAAATCAAGAAGCTGATTGAACTGGTTGAAGAGTCCGGCATCGCCGAGCTGGAAATCTCCGAAGGGGAAGAGTCCGTTCGCATCAGCCGTAATTTCTCCGGCCAGGTTAGCGTTGCCCCGCAGATGATCATGCCCCAGGCCGCAGCTCAGGTTGCCGCACCGGTTGCCGCTGCTCCGGCAGCAGCCGCTGCGCCTGCTGCCGATGCCGCCCCGAGCGGTCATCTGATGCGCTCCCCCATGGTGGGCTCCTTCTACCGCTCCTCCAGCCCGGAAGCCAAGCCGTTCGTGGAAGTCGGTCAGCACGTCAATGTCGGCGACACCCTGTGCATCGTCGAAGCCATGAAAATGATGAACCAAATCGAGTCTGACAAGGCCGGCGTGATCAAAGCGATCCTGGTTGAAAATGGTCAGGCCGTCGAGTTTGACGAGCCGCTGTTCATCATCGAATAAGGGAAAATGCCACCCATGTTGGACAAAGTAGTCATCGCCAACCGCGGTGAAATTGCCCTGCGGATCCTGCGCGCCTGCAAAGAGCTCGGGATCAAGACAGTGGCCGTTCACTCCACTGCCGATCGGGAGCTCAAGCATGTGCTTCTGGCGGACGAAACCATCTGCATCGGCAAACCTGCCAGCGGTGAGTCCTACCTCAATGTGCCGGCCATCATCGCCGCCGCCGAGGTGACCGGTGCCGTCGCCATCCACCCGGGCTACGGCTTCCTCTCCGAGAATGCCGACTTCGCCGAAGTGGTCGAGAAATCCGGCTTCATCTTCATCGGTCCGCGCGCCGAGACCATTCGCCTGATGGGTGACAAGGTCTCCGCCATCGAGGCGATGAAGAAGGCGGGCGTGCCCTGCGTACCCGGCTCCGACGGCCCGGTGGACAACGATGCCAAGCGCAACGCCGCCATCGCCAAGCGGATCGGGTATCCGGTGATCATCAAGGCCGCCGGTGGCGGTGGTGGTCGCGGCATGCGCGTGGTGCGCAACGAGGCCGAGCTGGCCTCCGCCATCGCGCTGACCAAATCCGAAGCGGGCCAGTTCTTCAAGAACGACATGGTCTACATGGAGAAGTACCTGGAGAACCCGCGCCACATCGAGATCCAGGTGCTGGCTGACGGTCAGGGTACCGCCCTCTATCTGGGTGAGCGGGACTGCTCCATGCAGCGCCGTCACCAGAAGGTCGTGGAAGAGGCGCCGGCCCCCGGCATCACCGACGAGATGCGCAAGTTCATCGGTGAGCGCTGCGTGCGCGCCTGTCTCGAGATCGGCTACCGCGGTGCGGGTACCTTCGAGTTCCTGTACGAGAACGGCGAGTTCTATTTCATCGAGATGAACACCCGTATCCAGGTGGAGCATCCGGTCACCGAGATGGTCACCGGCGTCGACCTCATCAAGGAGCAGCTGCGCATTGCCGCCGGTCAGCCCCTGTCGATCACCCAGCAGGACATCCGCATCCGTGGCCACGCCATCGAGTGCCGGATCAATGCCGAAGATCCGGCCACCTTCCTGCCCTCTCCCGGTCTCATCCAGCGCTTCCACGCGCCGGGCGGCCTGGGCGTACGCTGGGAATCCCACATCTATGCGGGTTACAAAGTCCCCCCCTACTACGACTCCATGATCGGCAAGCTGATCTGCTACGGGGAGAACCGCGACGTGGCCATCGCCCGCATGCGTCACTCCCTCGACGAGCTGGTGGTGGAAGGGATCAAGACCAACATCGCCCTGCAAAAAGAGATCATGAAGGACGAAAACTTCCAGCACGGTGGCACTAACATCCACTACCTGCACAAGAAGTTGGGTCTGTAATGGCTTGAGGCCCGGCCCATTGAGCACGGTGGCAACACAGAACAGCCACTACCTGCACAAGAAGTCGGGTCTGCAATAGCTTGAGGCCCGATCCATTGAGCACGGTGGCAGCACAGAACAGCCACCACCTGCACAAGAAGTCGGGTCTGCAAAGACCCCTTTGATCGGGATATTGCGCGATCCACCCGGATCACCAACGTAAAAAAGGGCCATGGCGACATGGCCCTTTTTTGTTATTCTTGCGCCCCGCTCACTCGTCGGAGGCCACAGTGAACCGTTTCGCACTCGCCCGTCGGGAAGCAGCCTTCTGCCTGCTGCTGACCCTGCTCTACTTTGTCGCCTGGTATGGCTCGGCTTATTTCATCCCCGAGGATCTCGAGCTGTGGGACCTGCCCCTCTGGTTCCTGCTCAGTTGCATCCTGATGCCCCTGCTGTTCATCGGCCTCTGCGCCCTCATGGTGGATCGCCTGTTCGTCGATATTCCCCTGGATAGCGAGGTACCACCCCATGAATCTTGAGCTGATGCTGCCGCTCTGCATCTACCTGGTGCTGGTACTGGGGGTCGGTTTCTGGGCCAGTCGCCACCGGACCGGCGGCAACTTCATGCAGGAGTACTTCATCGGCAACCGCAGCATGGGGGGGCTGGTGCTCGCCATGACCCTGGTGGCCACTTATACCTCTGCATCGTCCTTCATCGGCGGGCCGGGTGCCGCCTACAAGGTCGGCCTCGGCTGGGTATTGCTGGCGATGATCCAGCTACCCACCGTCTGGCTCACCCTGGGGGTGCTTGGCAAGAAGTTCGCCATCATCGCCCGCCGGGTCAACGCGGTGACCATCAACGACATGCTGTGGGCCCGCTACCAGAGCAGGGCGGTGGTCGTGCTGGGCTCGGTCACCATCATCCTCGCCTTCATCGCCACCATGGTGGTGCAGTTCATCGGCGGCGCCCGCCTGCTGGAAACGGCGACCGGCCTCAGCTATCAGCAGGGGCTCTTCCTGTTTGCCAGTTGCGTGCTGCTCTACACGGTGATCGGCGGCTTTCGCGCCGTGGTGATGACGGATGCCCTGCAGGGCATCGTCATGCTCATCGGCACTGGCGCCCTGCTGGCGGGCATCCTCATCGCCGGTGACGGGTTGCCGAATCTTGTCCACCAGCTCAAGGAGATAGATCCCAAGCTGGTGAGCCCCCAGGGGGCCGGCGACATGCTGACCCAACCCTTCATGCTGAGCTTCTGGGTGCTGGTCTGCATCGGGGTGGTGGGCTTGCCCCACTCGGCGCTGCGCTGCTTTGGCTACCGGGACAGCAAGGCGTTGCACCGGGGCATCCTCATCGGCACCATCGTCTGCGCCCTGCTGATGTTCGGCATGCACCTGGCCGGGGCGCTGGGCCGCGCCATCCTGCCCGGCATGGACAGCCCGGACAAGATCATGCCCTCCCTGATGATGGAGGTGCTCCCCCCCTGGCTGGCCGGGGTCTTCCTGGCGGCCCCCATGGCGGCCATCATGTCCACCATCGACTCCCAGCTGATCCAGGCCTCCGCCACCCTGGTGAAAGATCTCTACCTCAATTACCTCAACCCCAAGCAGGAGAAGCTGGAGGTCCGGGTGCCGCGCCTCTCCCTGCTCTGCACCCTGATCCTGGGTACCCTGGTACTGCTGGCGGCGCTCCAGCCCCCCGAGATGATCATCTGGCTCAACCTGCTCGCCTTCGGCGGCCTGCAGGCGGTCTTCCTCTGGCCCCTGGTGCTCGGCCTCTACTGGTCCAGGGCCAACGGCCCGGGAGCCCTGGCCAGCATGGTCTGCGGCATCCTCTGTTACAGCACCTTGAGCCAGTGGGGGATCAAGCTGGCCGGTCTGCACGCCATCGTCCCGAGCCTGGCCCTTGGCCTGGCGGCCTTTGTCCTGGTCAGCCTGCTCACTCCTGCCCCGGATCAGCGTGTCCGTCGATTGTTTGATCAAAATTAAGAAAAGGATCAATAAAGGAAGGCTCGCCTATTCCCAAATGGGGGCTCACGGGTAAAATGTGCGCCACGTCACAAATACCGTGCCCCCATGCCAGTCCAGAACGCCAGAAAGATCCTGACCCAGTCCCTGCAGCGCCTCGGCTATGCCCTGTTGCTTCCCGTCTCCATCCTGCCCCTGGCCGCCCTGCTCCACCGGCTCGGCCAACCGGACGTGCTGGATCTCGCCGTGCTCTCCCTCGCCGGTCGCGCCCTCTTCAGCCAGATGCCGCTCATCTATGCGGTGGCCATTGCCTTCGGGTTGAGTCGCCAGGGGCAAGGAGCCCAGGCGCTCGCCGGTGCGGTCAACTTCCTGCTGCTGAGCTCGGCGCTGGGCACCCTGGTGCCCGGGCTGCATGCGGACATGATCTGCGGCCTGCTGGCCGGGCTCGTCACCGCCATGGTTTGCTCCCGGGCCCGCACTCTGCGGCTGCCGGGCTGGTTGCGCCCCCTGCAGGAAGATCTGCCGGGCATGTTGCTCTCGGCGCTGGCCTGCCTGCTGCTGGTGCTTCCCCTCTCCATCCTCTGGCCGCTGCTGGAACAGGGGCTCACCCTGCTCGCCTCCGATCTGCTCACCACGCCATTTGGCGCCTTCTGCTACGGCGTGCTGAACCGGCTGCTGATCCCCCTCGGTCTGCACCAGGTGCTGGGCAGCCTCATCGGGCTGGGGGAGAGCAACCTGCAAGCCCTCTCGACCGCCCAGCCGCTGCATGAAGGCTATGTGGCCGGGCTCTATCCGGTCATCATGTTCGGCCTGCCCGGTGCCTGTTTTGCCATCTGGATCCATCGCCAGCGGATGCAGCAGCTGCCCCAGGGGGGGCTGCTGCTCACCCTGGCGCTCACCTCGGCACTGGTGGGCATCACGGAGCCCATCGAGTTCCTGTTTGCCTTCACCGCACCCTGGCTCTTTCTGGCCCATGCCCTGCTGACCGGGCTGTCGCTGGCCATCTGCAGCGGGCTCGACATCCAGGTGGGCAGCTACTTTTCTGCCGGATTGCTGGACCTGGTGCTGAGCTACCACGCCGGTCTGCACAGCTTCTGGCTCATCCCCCTGGGCATCCTCTTCTTCATCGTCTATGCCCTGCTCTTCTCCCGGCTGCTGGAACACGCTCCCCTCAGTCTGCCGGGCAAGCCCATCGCCGAGGATCTCTCCCGGCTCGCGACCGTGGCCCCCACCGATCCCCAGATGCTGGCTATCCAGTACCTCAAGATGCTGGGGGGCATGGACAACCTGCAGGCCATGAGCGTCTGCCTGACCCGCCTCAGCCTGCGAGTTCGCGACATGGCCCTGGTGGATCAATCCTGCCTGGCCAGACTGGGCTGCCTCTCCTGGGTCGTGCTCAACGAACATCAGCTGGTGCTGGTGCTCGGCCCCCATGCCGGCCTCATCGAAGGGCAGATCCGCATGCTGGCGGAACGCCAGTCGGTCCCGCTCGGTCTCGAACCGGCTCAGGCTCCCCTTGGCCAGCACCAGTGATCAGGCAAAGGGAAGACGTTCGGCCACGAAGTCCATCAGGCTGCGAAGGGCGGGGGCCAGGTGTTCCCGGCTCGGGTAGATGAGATAGAAGGGGTTCACCGGAACCAGGAGATCCGGCAGCACCTTGAGCAGTCGCCCCGCCGCCAGATCGTCGCCGCAGACATGGGCTGGCAGCAGGGCAATCCCCCCGTCATGGAGTGCCAGCTCCCGCAGCGCCAGCAGGCTGTTGCTCTGGCAGGCCCCGCGAGGGCGCCAGCCCCCCTCCTGCAATGGCCACACCGGCAAGGAGCCATGTACCAGGCAGGCGTGTCCGGCCAGCTCCGAGAGCTGGAGCGGCGTCCCGTTGGCCGCCAGGTAACCGGGAGATGCCACCAGATGGCGCGCCACCTGGCCGATGCGCCGGCAGATGAGGCTGGAATCTTTCAGCGGCGCTGCCCGCAGCGCCAGATCGTAACCTTCCCCCACCAGATCCAGCTGTTCATCGCAAAGGGTCAGCTCCAGCACCACCTCGGGATAGAGGGCGCGAAATTCGGCCAGTATCCGGCCAAGCAGCAAGGTTCCCGTGGCTTCGGGAGCAGTGATCCGCACCCGCCCTCCAGGAGCCGCGCGCAACCGCGCCATCGCCAGATTGGCGCTGCGCGCCAGTGCCAGCAGCTCCTGACAATGGACCACATAGACCTCCCCCTGGGGCGTCAGGCTGAGCCTGCGGGTGGTGCGTTGCAGCAACCTCACCCCGAGCCGGGATTCGAGGCGCGAGATCTTCTGGCTCACCGAGGACTTGGGCATACCGAGCACCTCGGCCGCCCCGGTGAAGCTCCCCTGCTCCATCACGGTGGCGAACAGCCCCATCAACTCCAGTTCGACATTGTTCATATATTCAAACAGTCTTTACCAATTACCCATCTTAATCTTGATAATCATCCAGACTAGAGTGAGTGGCAATCCCGAACACTGCTATTTGAAAGGAAAAGCCATGAAAGCCATCGCCCTGACTCACTATCTGCCAAGCAACCACCCCCACTGCTTCATCGAGAGCGATCTACCCGATCCGACACCGGGCCCGCGGGATCTGCTGGTACGGGTCAACGCCACCTCCATCAATCCGGTCGACACCAAGGTACGCGCCCCCAAGGACAAGGTCGAAAGCAGCCCCCGCGTGCTGGGCTGGGACGCCGTGGGCGAGGTGATCGCCATCGGTAGCGACGTCACCCTGTTCAAGGCCGGTGACAGGGTCTGGTATGCCGGCGACATCAGCCGCCCGGGCAGCAACAGCGCCCTGCAACTGGTGGACGAGCGCATTGCCGCCATCGCCCCAGTCACCCTGACCGATCTGGAAGCCGCCGCCCTGCCGCTCACCGCCATCACCGCCTGGGAAACCCTGTTCGAGCGCATGAGCCTTACCCGCGAAAGCACCGGGCGACTGCTGATCATCGGGGGCGCCGGCGGGGTCGGTTCCATCGCCATCCAGCTCGCCCGCCAGCTCACCGGCATGGAGGTGATCGCCACCGCATCGCGCCCCGAAACCCGGGAGTGGTGCCTGGACATGGGGGCACACCAGGTGGTGAGCCATCACCATCTGCAGGCGGAGCTCAAGGCGCTCGGCATCAGCGAGGTGGATGCCATCTTCTGCACCAACGCCACCGAGCAGCACTGGAACACCATGGCCAGCCTCATTCGTCCGTTTGGCCATATCTGCACCATCGCCGAGTCCAGTGAACCCTGGGATCTGGGTCTGCTCAAACCCAAGAGCGTCACCTTCAGCCAGGAGTTCATGTTTACCCGCTCCCTGTTCCAGACCCCGGACATGATCGAGCAGCACAACCTGCTCGGCCGGGTCTCGGCCCTGATCGATGAAGGGGTGCTCAAGACCACCCTCAGCAAGGTGGTGCCCGAACTGACGCCCCTCACCCTGGCCCGGGCTCATGCCGAGCTGGAAGCGGGTCGCATGGTGGGCAAGCTGGTGATCGACATGAGCGGCTTCCATCGCTGAGGCACAGCCCAGGCGGGCCTTACCGTCCAGCCTATTCCCTTTTAGGTAAATAAATGCACCATCATGGGGTGAAATCACCAGTGACAAGCCCCAAGAGTGCACAGCCCCGCAGGTAACCTTTGTCCCTGACGGGGCATCTCCCCCGAAAAAACCATAAAAAAGAGGCCATCCCGTCGGGATGGCCCTAAAAACCTGAACGTTGGGGTAACAATCACACACATATCCTTATGCAGGACATCTGTAACTTTGCAGATAGCGTGCCAATCTCTGCTTTTCCCTCCCAATTAACCGCTTTTCAGCGCACCGGCATAAAAAAAGCCACCCGAAGGTGGCTGAAAAAAGATGACGGAACTTCATAGAGCAAAGCATTCAGCGGGAACAAGTTGCTTCCCGTCACCCATGAAGGAATACATTAACCGTGCCAACTTGGCAGAGTTACCTCCCTTCCCCATGAGACCATGGTCAAACCACGACAGCACGGGCCCATGATGATAGAATCCCGCGGTTTCACATTTATGAAGAGCCGACGCCATGCCCTGGATACAAATTCGAATCAACGCCACTGCCAAGACCGCAGACAAGGTGAGCAACATGCTGCTGGGGCGTGGGGCCCAGGCGGTGACCTTTATGGATGCCAAGGATGTGCCCGTCTATGAGCCCATGCCCGGTGAAACCCCGCTCTGGGGCGAGACCGAAGTAATGGGACTGTTCGATGCCGAAACCGATCCGGCTCCCACCATCGCCTTCTTCCAGCAGATCTTCGGAGAAGACGTGGGCTACAAGGTCGAACAGCTGGAAGACAAGGACTGGGTGCGCGAGTGGATGGATCACTTCCACCCCATGCAGTTCGGCGAGCGGCTCTGGATCTGCCCGAGCTGGCGCGACGTGCCGAACCCCGATGCGGTCAACGTCATGCTGGACCCGGGCCTGGCCTTCGGCACCGGTACCCACCCCACCACGGCGCTCTGCCTGCAGTGGCTGGACGGGCTGGATCTGGCCGGCAAAACCGTCGTCGACTTTGGTTGCGGCTCCGGCATCCTCGGCATCGCCGCCCTGAAACTGGGGGCTGCCCGGGTCATCGGCATCGATATCGATCCGCAGGCCATCCAGGCCAGCCGTGACAACGCCGAGCGAAATGGCGTTGCCGACCAGATCGAACTCTACCTGCCGGCGGATCAGCCGCAAGACGTCGAAGCGGACGTGGTGGTCGCCAACATCCTGGCCGGCCCGCTGCGGGAACTGGCGCCGCTTATCGCCGGCCACGGCAAGGCGGGCAGCCTGATGGCCCTCTCCGGCGTGCTGGAAAGCCAGGCGCCAGAGCTGGAGACCATCTATGGCCAGTGGTTCGAGATGGACCCGACTGCGGTGAAGGAAGAGTGGTGCCGCCTCTCCGGCCGCAAACTCGGCTGATAAACAACAAGCCACGGTGGCTGCCAACCCATCAGCCGCACACTCGGCTGATAAGCAACAAGCCACGGCAGTTGCCAACCCATCAGCCGCACACTCGGCTGATAAACAACAAGCCACGGTGGCTGCCAACCCATCAGCCGCACACTCGGCTGATAAACAACAAGCCACGGCAGTTGCCAACCCATCGGCCGCACACTCGGCTGATAAGCAACAAACCACGGCAGTTGCCAACCCATCGGCCGCAAACTCGGCTGATAAACAACAAGCCACGGCAGTTGCCAACCCATTGGCCACACACTCGGCTGACAAGCCACAGCGGCAACACTTAGGTCGTTTCCGGACGCCGTTCTCCTTCTGCCCACTCTGGGGAGAACCTCACGCTTCTCTGCCTCCCGATGGCTTATCCTCTCTTCCTCCACCCCATCGAGGCCCAGTCATGACCGAATACGAGAAGATGATCGCCAGCCAGCCTTACAACTGCATGGCGCCAGAGCTGGATCTGTTGCGCCGGGAGACGGCTCGCCTGTACCGCCGCTTCAATCGCAGCGACGAGGGGGATGAACAGCTGGCACTGCTGCTGCAGATCGTCGGCGAGCTGGCACAGGGTGCTTTCATCTGCCCGCCCCTCTACTGCACCTATGGCCGCCACATCCACCTTGGCAAGGGTAGCTACATCAACATGGGGGCCACCCTGCTGGACAATGCCCCCATTCGCATCGGTGCCGAGGTGATGATTGGGCCGAACGTGCAGATCTACACCGCCGCCCATGCGCTGGACGCCGATGAGCGCATTCAGGGGGTTGAGACGGCACTGCCGGTCACCATCGAAGACAGGGTCTGGATAGGCGGCGGCGCCATTCTGCTGCCCGGCGTCACCATAGGGCGGGAAGCCGTCGTGGGTGCGGGCTCGGTCGTGACCAGAGATGTACCGGCCGGTGCCAGGGTGGCAGGCAACCCGGCACGGCTGCTGCCAGTCAAAGGTTGAGCGGAAGGCCCGAGGCTCGCTCAGGCGCTTTCCAGCAAGCGGTCGATGCAGTGCACCACCTGCATGCTGGCGTTTTCCATGGTCTTGAGCTGCTCGACCATGCTTTTGATATCCCCCTGCTCGCGCGCGTGCAGGGCGGCCTTGCCGCTCTCGTGGACCCGCTTGTGGGGCCCATCCAGTTCACGAAAGCCCGGCTTGTGGGCGAAGAGCTCGGCCCCCTGCCCCTCTAAATATCATTTGCCCAGCCTGCACTGAGCGTGGTCGCTCACCGGCTCGTGAAAATGCTGCTGATCGATGAGCCGATAGATGGTGTTCTTCCAGACGGCGTGATCCAGCTTGGTGGTATTGAGGAAGGAGGTGGAGGCCGCACTGTGGATCACCTGCTGCATCCGGCCTGATTGTGCCAGCACCTGGGTCACCACCACATCGATCTGGGAGGAAGAGGTCGCCACCTCGGCGGCACTGGCCTGGTTGTCATCGATGATGGACTTGATCTCCTGTGCCTGGGCCACTATCTGCTTGACCAGCACCTCGATCTGGCTGCTGGCTTCATGAGCCTTGCTCGCCAGCTGACGCACCTCATCGGCGACCACGGCGAATCCTCGACCAGCTTCACCGGCCCTGGCCGCCTCGATGGCCGCATTGAGTGCCAGCAGGTTGGTCTGATCCGAAATGCCCTGGATGGCGGTCACGAACTGGTTGATGGCGGATGTGCTGGCATCGAGCTGATGGACGGCTGCGAGGCTGCGAGCCGCCTCATCCGTGATGGCATGGGCGCGACCGGAGAGACGAGTGATGGCGCCCCGGGTCTGGGCAAAGAGCTGATCCAGCTCGCAAAGCGCTCCCTTTTCAGCCATCAGGTGCTCGGCACTGCCAGCCAGCGCTTCCCGCACGCTCTGCAGCATCTCACCTCCCTGGTTCTGGCAGGTGATAACCTGATTGAAGAGATCGCCACGCTCCCGGCTGGTGCGCTGCATGTGCTCGTATTCACCGATGGTGGCGCGCAATTCGGCCAGTTCGCTCTGGTGCTGCTGCTCTTTGAGAAGCATCGTCTCCCTGAGCTGTTGATTCTCTTTTTCAAGCTTGCGGTTGAACCACATATGGCCTCCGGATGGCAAAGGTGCGGGCAGTCGACGTCAAAGGGAAGCCTCTGGCTCTCTTGTCTCTGCCGATGCTGGCGGATCCCGGGCCGGATTTCACCTGCAAATGCAGGATATTTGACCCTGATCCTGATTCCAATCGAGACCACATCAATGACTGTGCAAAAGATCGCCACAAAGAGGCCGGGTGAGGTAGAGAAGAGGCGGAGGAGAAAGAACGCTGACGTGCCGATCCCGCAAAAAATGAAGCCCAATGTCATCAAGACGTTGGGCTCTAAAAAGGTGCTACGGAATTGCGACTCTCATCGCAGAAAATTAGAAGGGGTCACCTTCTAAACTGGCAGTGGGATAATAACGTGGCGCAAACGTTTTACATAGCGTAATAAACCAGGAGTGAGAAGAATCTCTCACAATTCAAAAAATGTCCGGCCAACCCCCTTCTACCCTCTTGGCAAGTGCGCATTTATCAGTACAGCCTGACGGCTCTGTCAGAAAACAAAAAAGCCCTGAATAATCAGGGCTTTTGGCGTTCTGCGCTTCAGAAGCTGCGCACGAAGTCCTGAATGGGCAACTCGCGCAGCTTGCGGGCCTCCAGCATGGGGGTGCCAAGGTAGAGGAAGCCCACCAGTTGATCCTCCGGTGCCAGCCCCAGTGCACCATGGATCTGCTCGTCGAAGATGAACCAGCCGGAGCGCCAGATGCCGTTGAAGCCCTGGGCCTGGGCCGCCATCTGCATCGCCATCAGGGCGCAACCGGCAGAGAGCTCCTGCTCCAGTTTCGGTACCTTGGGGTGCGCCTGATAACGGGTCGCCACCGCGATCACCAGGGGAGCACGCAGTGGCGCGACGCGGCACTTCTCGACACTGTCCGCATCCTCGCCACGGGCATGGGCGGCATCGGCCAGCAATGTCCCCAGACGCTCACGCCCCTCCCCTTCAAACAGGATGAACTGCCAGGGGGTCAGAGTGCCGTGATCCGGCGCCCGCAGCCCGGCCTTGAGGATATTGTCGAGCACTTCGCCACTCGGGGCAGGCTCGGCCAGACGACCACAGGAGTGGCGATTGAGTAACAGATGGAGGGCATCCATGGGGCAGTTCCTTGTCAAAGGCGATGATGGCGCTACCTTAGCACAGCACCAGATGAAGAAAACCCCTGAGGTTCAGGGGTTTGTCAGGATACGAAAGGGCCGGGAGGCTAGATGACGGCAGCCAGCTCCGCCCCTTGACGGATGGCGCGTTTGGCATCCAGCTCGGCGGCCACGTCGGCACCGCCGATGATGTGCACCGGCTTGCCAGCAGCCTGCAGACCGGCCTGCAACTCCTTGAGGGGCTCCTGTCCGGCACAGATGATCACCTGATCCACCGGCAGGCACTGCTGCTGGTCGCCCACCTGGATGTGAAGCCCGGCATCGTCGATACGCAGGTACTGGACGCCGGAGAGCATCTGCACCTTGCGATTCTTGAGCACGGTGCGATGGATCCAGCCGGTGGTCTTGCCAAGGCCGTCGCCCACCTTGCTCTCCTTGCGCTGGAGCAACCAGATCTGGCGCTCGGGGGCATCGATTTCGGGGGTAGTCAGGCCGCCGCGCTCACCCAGTTGCTTGTCGATACCCCACTCCTTGAGCCAGTGATCGCGATGGCTTTCAGCATCCGGCGATCCTCTCTTTTCCACCAGGTATTCGGCCACATCGAAGCCGATGCCGCCGGCGCCGATGACCGCCACCTTCTCGCCCACCGGCTTGTGATCCCGCAGCACATCCAGATAGCTCAACACCTTGGGGTGCTCGATACCCGGGATATTGGGGGTGCGCGGGCGGATGCCGGTGGCGAGGATCACCTCGTCAAAACCGCCGCCCAAGAGGCTCTCGGCACTCTGGCGCTGGCCCAGATAGAGCTCGACGCCGCACTTCTCAAGCCGTTTGGCAAAGTAGCGCAGGGTCTCGCGAAACTCCTCCTTGCCCGGGATCTGCTTGGCAAAGTTGAACTGGCCGCCGATTTCGCTCGCCTGATCGAACAGGCTTACCTGATGGCCCCGCTCGGCGGCGTAGCAGGCAAACGCCAGCCCGGCAGGACCCGCCCCCACCACCGCCAGCTTCTTGGGCTGGGGCACCCGGCCAAACGTCAACTCGGTCTCAAAGCAGGCGCGGGGATTGACCAGGCAGGAGGCACGCTTTTGCTTGAACACGTGGTCGAGGCAGGCCTGGTTGCAGGCGATGCAGGTGTTGATCTCGTCCGCCCTGTCTTCAGCCGCCTTGATGACGAATTCGGGGTCTGCCAGGAAGGGGCGCGCCATGGAGACCATGTCCGCTTCGCCGCCCGCCAGGATGCGCTCCGCCACCTCGGGGGTGTTGATGCGGTTGGTGGTGATGAGGGGCACCTTGAGGTGCTTTTTCAGCTCGGCGGTCACCCAGCTGAAGGCACCGCGCGGCACGCTGGTGGCGATGGTGGGAATGCGCGCCTCGTGCCAGCCGATACCGGTGTTGATGAGGGTGACCCCCACCTGCTCCAGTGCCCGGCCAAGTGCGATCACTTCCTCAAGGGAGGAGCCCTGCTCCACCAGATCCAGCATGGAGAGGCGGAAGATGATGATGAAATCCGTGCCCACCCGCTCACGGATGGCGCGGACAATCTCCACCGGGAAGCGCATGCGGTTTTCGCTGCTGCCGCCCCAGCCATCGGTGCGCTTGTTGGTGCGTTCGCAGATGAACTGGTTGATGAGATAGCCTTCCGAGCCCATCACCTCGACCCCGTCATAACCGGCCGCCTTGGCCAGCGCCGCAGTGGCGGCGAAGTCGCGAATGGTGCCGCGGATCTGCCGCTCGCTCATGGCCCGCGGCTTGAACGGGGAGATGGGAGCCTTGAGGGCGCTCGGCGCCAGGCTGAACGGATGGTAGGCGTAGCGGCCCGCATGAAGGATCTGCAGCGCTATCTTGCCCCCTTCCCGGTGCACTGCCTCGGTCACCTTGCGGTGTTTGGCTACCTGCCAGGGAAAGCTCAGCTGGGAGCCGTGGGGCACCAGCCGCCCCCGCAAATTGGGGGCGATACCGCCGGTCACGATGAGACCGACCCCGCCACGGGCCCGCTCGCCATAGAAGGCGGCCAGCTTGTCAAAGCCCCCCTTTTCCTCCTCGAGGCCGGTGTGCATGGACCCCATCAGTACGCGGTTGCGCAACTGGGTAAAACCCAGATCGAGGGGGGTCAGCAGCGTGGGATAACGGCTCATGATGCACTCCTTGTCGAGGTCGATGTGCACGGGGTCATGCTCCAGCCTTCCTGGCTGCCTCGGGTGACGGGCAGTAAAAAGAAGGGGTAGGTGGAGGTGGGGCTGGCTCATCGGGCCTTTCAGTTAATTTTTTGTTATCAAACTGGAGCTAGAGTAAAGAATCGAAAACTCTTTTTCAAACAAATGTTTGGACATTTTTTCAGCGAACAGCTGTGTTCCGAAGTGGCGGGGAGGCAGTCGACTCAAGGGGAAATGGCAATTGGCTGCGCAACTGGTTAATAATGGCTGCTCTCAACCCATTAACAGGGCGACAACGCAGCTATGTCTATTTTCAAAGGTCTGGGATGGCTCTTTCGCAGCCTCTGGCGCCTGCTCAACTTTACCCGCTTGATGCTGGTCAACCTGCTGTTTCTTCTCGTCGTGCTGGTCATTGTCTTCAGCGTCAGCCAGAGCGAGACCCCAAGCACCCCCATCGAGGGGGCGCTCACCCTCAATCTCTCCGGTGTGCTGGTAGAACAGCGCACCCAGACCGATCCCACGGTGCAACTGCTCAGGCAGATGGACAAGGGGGACGAGCAGCCAAGCGAAATCGTCCTCTCCGATCTGCTGTGGGCCATCAAGAGTGCGGGGAATGACGATCGCATCAAGGCGCTGGTGATCAAGCCCCAGGGTCTGCAAGGGGCCAGCCTCTCCAAACTGCAGGAGGTGACGGCCGCCATCGACGCCTTCAAGGAGAGCGGCAAGCCGGTCATCGCCATGGCGGACTACTACAGCCAGGGGGCCTATCTGCTCGCCGCCCACGCCGACCACGTGCTGCTCAACCAGAGTGGTGCCGTGCTGATCGAGGGGCTGGGTGTCTACCAGACCTACTTCAAGTCGGCACTGGAGAAGCTCAACATCACCCCGCACGTCTTCAAGGTCGGCACCTACAAGTCCTTCGTCGAGCCCTACACCCGGGACGAGATGTCCCCCGAGAGCAAGGAGGCGAACCAGCGCTGGCTGGATCAGCTGTGGCAATCCTATGTGGCCGACGTGGCGGAGCAGCGGGAGATCGAGCCGGATGCCGTCGCACCGAACAAGGATCACTTCCTCGAACTGCTGCGCAAGGCCGGTGGCAATGCGGCCAGCTACGCCCTCGACAACGGTCTGGTGGATCAGCTCGCCACCCGCGACGAAATGACCCAGGCGGTGATCAAGGAAGTGGGCGAGGACGATGATCACGGCTGGAAGGGCGTGGGCCTGAAAGAGTATCTGGCCGCCATCCCGGAGCAGTACCCCCAGAGCGGCAAGGATGAGGTAGGCCTCATCACCGCCAGCGGCGCCATCATGGATGGCGTCCAGCCTGCCGGCACCATCGGCGGCGACAGCCTTGCCGATCTGCTGGCAGAAGCCCGCCGTGACGATCAGGTGAAAGCCGTGGTGCTGCGAGTGGACAGCCCGGGCGGCAGCGCCTTCGCCGCCGAGCAGATCCGCGCCGAATTGCTGGCCCTGAAACAGGCGGGCAAGCCGGTGGTCATCTCCATGGGCAGCTACGCTGCCTCCGGTGGCTACTGGATCTCCGCCGATGCGGACAAGATCTTCGCCTCCCCCACCACCCTCACCGGCTCCATCGGGGTGTTCGGCATGTTCGCCACCATCGACAAGGCGCTCTCCCAGTACGGGGTACACACCGACGGCGTCGGCACCACCGACTTCGTGGGGGTCGGGCTGACCCGTGCCCTGCCGGATCACGTGGGTGAAGCCATTCAACTGAGCGTGGAAGACACCTATCAGCGCTTTGTCGGCCTGGTGGGCAAGGGCCGGGGCCTTAGCCCGGAAGAGGCGGAAAAAGCCGCCGAAGGCCGGGTCTGGACCGGGCAGGATGCCAAGGCACTGGGGCTGGTGGACGAGTTTGGCAATCTGGATGACGCCCTCAAGGCGGCCGCCGATCTCGCCAACCTCAAGAGCTGGCAGGTCACCCCCATCGCACCGGAAGAGTCTGCCAGGGACAAGTTCCTGCGCGAGCTGTTTGACAGCAGCGCCCAGGCGCTGGCCCCGCACCTGCAAAGCTGGCTGCCCGCCGGGCTTGGCAAGGCGCTGCTGGAGATGAACCGCACTCTGGACCCGCTGACCCGCTTCAACGATCCCCAGGGCACCTACGCCTTCTGCCCGGTCTGTCTCCCCTGACGCCGGGGACAGCCATAAAAAAACCGCCGACAGGCGGTTTTTTTATGGGGCAAGCGGCCTTGTCAGGTCAGCAAGCCGGACGCTTGCCAGCGGTGCAACTCTGCCAGCACCCGGGTCTCTCGCGCCGTCCACTGGGGACAGGGACCCGCCAGCTGGGTCTTGTTGGTTTGCAGGGCCTCGGCCAGGGGGAACCAGCCCGGCGTGAAGCCGAGGCGGATCTCGTAGGGCTGGGGGCGCGGCGCACTCCAGTCCTCCCCGACCCGGCAGAGGTAATATGACGATCGGATGCAGTAGGCATCGTAATCCGGCTCGCGCGCGGCACGATACTCCCAGGTCTCTCCCAGCAGGGGGCCCACGGCCACCAGCTCGGCGCCACACTCTTCCCGCAGCTCCCGGGCCAAGGCCGCATCGTGCGCCTCCCCGTGCTCGATGCCGCCACCGGGGAACATGAGATCCCCGTTGACGCGGGAGTGCACCAGCAGCAGTTGATCACCACGCATCACCACGGCCCTCACCGTGGCCCGTTCAAGCACCCTGTCCTCGCCGCGGATCTGGCCGTGGACGAGGCGGATATCGAAGGGATGGGCCCACTCCCGGACCTCTGTCAGGGTCGGATTCATGGTGTGCGGTAGCTCCCCTGCCTGAGTGCGTCGACGATGGTGGACGCCTGGTCGTCCAGCGTCTCCTGCTCCTCCTTGCCGATGGCATGGTAAATGCCGAGCCGGGTGGCGGAGACCTCGGGGCTCTCCTGGAATGACTCGCTCACCTTGCCCCACAGATAAGCCTGATCAAATCGCTTCTGCCCCATGTAGAGGGTGCTGAGGGCGGTGAGGATCCGGCTGTTGACCTTGTCCCCCTCCCGATAGAGGGAGAGCGCATGGTGCATCAGCCTGATGGCCTTCTCGGGCTCGCTCTTGGCATAAATGCCGCCGAGCGCCAGTTGCAGCTCGGGCTCCTCGAGGCTCGGCGTCCCCTCCTGCGCGAGGAAGCTGGCGCGGGCCTCGGGACTGGTGTTGTTGGTCCAGTGCCAGAGCAGCAGGTAGGGATCCTGGGAACCCCGGGTCTGAGCGTCCAGTTGCTCCAGTTGACGGCCGGCGGCCAGCATCCCTTCCACTCTGGGGCTCTTCTGCTCCCTGGCACGCTTGTACTCGATATTGGTGGAGTGCTCGGCGCACTGCAGATAACGCTCCAGGCCGCGCATCAGATCGTACTTGCGCCTGTCCGTCCCCTCTTCCTGGAGATAGTAACGACCGCGAATGACGTCGCTGCGCTCATAGCGACACCAGCCGTCGTCCACCAGGTCCGCGCACAGGGCGGGATATTGGGAGCAGATGTTGTGGATCCTGTCGTCGTCGCAGGCCGTCAACGTCAGGCAACAAGCGAGGGAAAGCAGTAACGGACGCTGTGAGAATAGGGTCATGGTTCACATCTGGTTGATAACAATCGCAACCCGCACCGGCCACCGCCAACTAGCAAACAGGCTACATATCCATTACAATGCGCGCGCCGTATAAGGCCGCGATTGCAGAATAATATAACGAAACCATCAGCCCTACACTGATCTGCCTTCGACGAATTTCAATTTGCCCAGGCAACTTGCTTCAACAACGTGAAATAAAAGGATCTGGTTAATGACCCACGAGCACTACTTGCAGGCGTGGCAGGAGAGCCAGGAGCTCGCCGAAGCCATGCAACCCTTGATAGGTCGCCTCTACCGACAGCAAGGGATAGAGATCACCCTCTACGGACGCCCCCTGCAAAACGCCTCCACCATCGATATCCTCAAGGCCCACCGGGTCGTTCGCCGCCACCAGGGCACCCCGCTGCCCATCCAGCAAAGCTTCCCTCTCCTGCGCGCCATCGTCGCCTTGAACCCCACCGCCGCCGAAGTCGATCTCGGCAAACTGGCCGTGGGCTACTGGCAGGATCACCAGGATGAAGCTGGCATCGAGGACTATCTGCGCGCCAAGCTGGCACCGGCCCTGAACCGCAGTACCGTGCCCGCCCCGACCGACGTGGTACTCTACGGCTTCGGTCGCATCGGCCGCCTGCTGGCCCGTCTGCTCATCGAGCGCACCGGCGCCGCCAACTCCCTGCGCCTGCGCGCCATCGTGGTGCGCGGCGGTCGCGACGGGGATCTGGAGAAGCGTGCCAGCCTGTTGCGCCGCGATTCGGTGCACGGCCCCTTCAACGGCTCCATCGAGGTGGATGCAGAACGCAGCGCTATCATCGCCAATGGCACCTTCATCCAGGTGATCTACGCCAACAGCCCGGCCGACATCGACTACACCGCCTATGGCATCGACAATGCGCTGATCGTTGACAACACCGGGGTCTGGCGTGACGAAGTGGGGCTGTCCGAGCACCTCAAGGCCCGCGGCGCCGCCCGGGTGCTGCTGACCGCCCCCGGCAAGGGGGAGATGAAGAACGTGGTGTTCGGGGTCAACCACGAGGTGATAGGCCCGGATGACAAGATAGTCTCCGCCGCCTCCTGCACCACCAACGCCATCACCCCGGTGCTCAAGGTGATGCAGGACAAGTACGGCATCCGCCACGGCCACGTGGAGACGGTCCACTCCTATACCAACGATCAGAACCTCATCGACAACTATCACAAAGGCGAGCGCCGCGGTCGCAGCGCAGCCCTCAACATGGTGATGACCAGCACCGGCGCCGCCAAGGCGGTGGCCAAGGCGCTGCCGGAGCTCAAGGGCAAGTTGACCGGCAACGCCATCCGGGTGCCCACACCCAACGTGTCCCTGGCCATCATCAACCTGTCGCTGGAACAGACCACCGATCGGGAGAGCCTCAACGCCTATCTGCAGCAGATGGCACTGAGCTCGGCCCTGCATCGCCAGATCGACTTCAGTGCCAGCACCGAGCTGGTCTCCTCCGACATGGTGGGCTCCCGTTTTGCGGGCATCGTCGACTCCCAGGCCACCATCGCCGAGGGGGATCACTGCGTGCTCTACGTGTGGTATGACAACGAGTTCGGGTACAGTTGTCAGGTAGTACGGGTGATGGAGCAGATGGCTGGCGTAGTCCGCCAGGATCTACCGGTATAGTCCGACAGGATCTGCCCGCCGGAACCCGTGTTCATGGCTCAATTTTCAAGGAGAGGCCGGATGTCGTCTCAGCAAGTGACGTTTCAACAAGCGATAGCGCAGATGCCCAAAGAGGTGTACGAGCGGCTCAAGACTGCGGTCGAGCTCGGCAAATGGCCGGATGGCAAGCCCCTCACCGAGGAGCAGAAGGCCACTTCCCTGCAGGCCGTGATGGCCTGGCAGGCGATGCACCTTGAGAACCCCGAGCACATGAACATCGGCCGTGACGGCGAGATCGTGATGAAGAGCAAGAGCGAGCTCAAGCGCCAGTATCGCGATGAGGAAGAGATAGTACGGGTAGACCTTAGCCACTGAGGCAGGCCGCACGTCACCTATCGCGGTAACGAAACGAAAGAGGGGAGCCATTATGGCTCCCCTCTTTTTTTCCTCTCTATGCAGGATGACTCATCCCCCTCATCCCCGGCCCTTCTCCCACCAGGGGAGAAGGGAGCTGGCACGCACCTGCGAGCAGTCAGCGGGCCACCTGCCGGCGATCTTCATGGCAAACCTCGCCACCTCGATCTATCCCCTCTCCCGCTGTGAGAGGGTTAGGGTGAGAGGGAAAGTCAGGGGGTCAGCTCCCCGCGCAGGGACTGCTGCATCAGCTCGCGGATGCGCGGCGCCGGCAGATCCTGGCTCAGCAGGAAGTGCAGCTTGGTGAGCGCCGCCTCGGCGGTCATGTCAAAGCCCGAGATGACTCCCGCACGGGAGAGGGCGTTGCCGGTGGCATAGCCCCCCATGTTGACCTTGCCGTGCAGGCACTGGCTCAGGTTGACGATGATAACGCCCCGGGCAGATGCCTCGGAGAGCAGCGCCAGCATGGCCGGGTTCTGGGGCGCATTGCCCACCCCGAAGGAGAGCAGGATCAGCGCACGCACCGGTTGTTGCAGGATGTTCGCTATCACCTCAGCCGAGATCCCCGGATAGAGGGTCACCACCCCGATGGGCTGGGGGGTGATGTCGTGCAGCACCAGGGGGCGATCGCACGGCACGCCCAGCTCACCTGCCTCCAGGGAGATGGCGATACCGGCATTGAGCAGGGGCGGGTAGTTGGGCGAGTCGAAGGCGTGGAAGCCGTCGGCATGCACCTTCTTGCTGCGGTTGCCGCGATAGAGCTGGTTGTTGAAGAAGAGCGTCACTTCGTGGATCGGGTAGTTGGCCGCGATATAGAGGGCGTTGAGCAGGTTCTGCTGACCGTCCGAGCGCAGCTCGGCCAGGGGGATCTGGGAGCCGGTGATGATGACCGGCTTGTGCAGATCTTCGAGCATGAAGGAGAGCGCAGACGCGGTGAACGACATGGTGTCGGTGCCGTGCAGAATAACGAAACCGTCGTACTTGTCGTAGTTGCCCTTGATGTCCTCGGCGATGCGCTGCCAGTCTGCCGGCGTCATGTCGGAAGAGTCGATGAGGGGGGCATATTCGTGGATATGGTAATCGGGCATTTCCGGTCGATGGAACTCGGGCATCCGTGCCAGACAGTCCTCCATGAAGCCCGCCATCGGTACATAACCGTGGTCGGAACGCTGCATCCCTATGGTGCCGCCTGTGTAGGCAATGTAGATGGACTTCTTCACACCCTCTCCTCTCTCTGGACTGGAAACCGGCAAATCAAACAGGGCTCAACCGATACAGCCCCCCGTCCTTCAGATGGTGCGGGCGGGCTCAATATCGGTCATCAACAGACCTCTTGAGGGTCTGTGTCCTCCCGTGGGGGCGGAACCGGGCGAATTATAAAGAGTGCCGCTGCAAATGACAGCCGCAGCAGCATTGTTGCGATCCGGAGCACACTCGTCGAGGCAGTTTTAAATGCCACGTTAACACCATGTTTTAATCATTAATGTGACATATGTGGATGTGCTTGGTGTTTTTTGCTAGTATCCGGCGGATTTTTCACAAATCTCATCTGGACGCCCGACGAACACGGGCTCGTGTCGACCCCCTCTTTTGCAGAGGGACGGGGCTGCGGCCCCTCTGTCACTGGCGCGTTCGCCACTCTGTTTCATCCCGGCTGGATCCGTGAGTCTTTCTCGCCAAAGACACAGCCGATCAACATGGGAGCACTGAATGCTACAACTTGATGCCTACGCCACCCTGGTCGCCGCGACCCTGGTGCTGCTGCTTGGCCGCCTGCTGGTCAACAAGATAGGACCCCTGCGCACTTTCAACATCCCCAAACCCGTGGCCGGTGGCCTGGTGGTTGCCCTGGTGCTGCTGGTGCTGCGTTCCACCCTGCAGATCGAACTGCAATTTGATACCAGCCTGCAGACGGCCCTGATGCTGACCTTCTTCGCCTCCATCGGCCTCTCCGCCGATCTGGGCAGCCTCAAGCGCGGCGGCAAGGCGGTGGCCACCTTCCTGCTGGTGGTCACCGGCCTGCTGCTGGTGCAAAACAGCCTGGGGGTGGGTCTGGCCACCCTGCTGGGGCTGGATCCCCACATGGGGCTGCTGGCCGGCTCCATCACCCTCTCCGGCGGCCACGGCACCGGGGCGGCCTGGGGCTCCATCTTCACCGAGAAGTACGGCGTGCAATCCGCCGCCGAGCTGGCGATTGCCTGTGCTACCTTCGGCCTGGTGCTGGGGGGCCTCATCGGCGGCCCGGTGGCCCGTTATCTGGTGAAGAAGGTGCAGGTGCCCGGTGAGGAGCACAACCGTGACGGCGCCCCCCAGGGCTTCGAAATGCCGGACATGGAGCGCCCGCTCACCACCTTCAGCCTGATCGAGACCCTGGCACTCATCGCCATCAGCCTGAAAGGGGGCGAAATGCTGGCCCTCTATCTCAAGGGCGGCGTCTTCGAGTTGCCGATCTTCGTCTGCGTGCTCTTTGTCGGCGTGCTGCTGCGCAACCTGCTCACCCTGCTCAACTGGCACGAAGTGAGCGACCGCGAGGTCTCCCTGCTCGGCAACGTCAGCCTGTCGCTCTTCCTCGCCATGGCGCTGATGAGCCTCAAGCTGTGGGAGCTGGCAAGCCTGGCCCTGCCCATCTTCATCCTGCTGGCCGTGCAGACGGTGGCGATGGCGCTCTACGCCATCTTCGTCACCTTCCGGGTCATGGGGCGCAACTATGATGCGGCCGTGCTGGCGGCGGGTCACTGCGGCTTCGGCCTCGGCGCCACCCCCACGGCCATTGCCAACATGCAGGCCATCACCCAGCGCTTCGGCCCCTCCCACCTGGCCTTCCTGGTGGTGCCCATGGTCGGTGCCTTCTTCATCGACATCATCAACGCCGTGGTGATCAAGCTGTTCCTGGCCCTGCCCTTCCTGTGATCCCGGACGCAGGCCCCGTATGACAGAGCCCACCTTGCGGTGGGCTCTTTGCTTGCTGGCCCCTGGACGCTGCCCCGACCCTCACCAAGGGGCCGACTGCAGGCAACAAAAAGCCCCGCACCAAGGTGCGGGGCTTTTTACTGACGCCACGGTAGAACTGCGGCCTGACCTTCCTTACAAAATAAAGGTCGACACCTGCTGGTTCAGGTTGGTAGCACGCCCCTTGAGGTTGTGCGCCTGATCCAGGTCGCGCATGGCGGAAGCGGTGATCTCGTCGCTCACATCCTTGATGGCGGTGGTGTTCTGGGTGATTTCACCGGTCACCTGGGTCTGCTCCTCGGCGGCGGTGGCGATCTGGCCCGCCATGTCGGAGATGAGGCTGACGGCCTGGGTGATCTCCTCCAGAGCCGCAGCGGCAGCGTCGGCATCCTTCACGCTGTTGTCCGCCAACCCCTGGCTGGTCTGCATCAGGCTCACCGCGCGGGCCGTGGTCTGTTGCAGGGTTTCGATGGTGGACTGGATCTCCTGAGTGGAATCCTGGGTACGGCGCGACAACACCCGCACCTCGTCCGCCACCACGGCGAAACCGCGACCCTGTTCGCCGGCACGGGCCGCTTCGATGGCCGCGTTCAGCGCCAGCAGGTTGGTCTGCTCGGCAATGCCCTGGATGGTGGAGAGGATGCCGGAGATGGCCTGAGCGTGACGGCTCAGCTCACCGATGACGCCGGTCGCCTGCCCCACTTCCTCGGCCAGGTTGTTGATGGACTGGCGAGTCTGGTTCACCAGGATCTTGCCCTGTTCACTGCTCTGGGCGGATTGCTGGGCGGCCGCAGCGGTGTTCTCGGCGTTGCCCGCGATCTCCATGGTGGCACTCGCCATCTCGGTGACGGCGGTGGCGACCATGGTCACCTCCTGTTGCTGGCGCTGCAGCTCTTCCACCGCGGCCTGGTTGGTCACCAGACTGCGTTCGGCATCGGCGTTCAGCTCGTTGGCAAGCTGACGGATGTTGGCGATGAGCTGATGCTGGCTGCCTACGAAGCGATTGAAGCTGCCGGCGAGCTGGCCCACTTCGTCATTGGCGTCGATCTTGATGCGCTGGGTCAGATCGCCGTTACCGTCTGCGATGCGGGCCAGGGCCTGGGACACCTTGGTGAGGGGGCCGAGCAGCAGGCTGACCAGCCAGGAGATGGCCAGGATGCTGCCCACCAGCACCAGCAGGGCCAGGCCGAGCTGGGTCATCAGCAGGGAGGAGAGCGGCGCCTCCAGGGTGCTCTTGTCCAGTACCAGCACCAGCTCCCAATCGGTGTCCGGAATGTCTGTCGCCCACAGCAGCTTGTCACGCCCCTCGTTGTCGAAGAAAGCAGGCACCAGGCTGTTGCTCGCCTTGCTCTGCTCGATCAGGGCATTGGTCAGATCGTTGTCGATCTCGCTGGCCGGCTTCATCGCCTTGGCCGCATCCTTGTAGGCGATGACGGTGCCATCCTTGTGCATCAGGATGGCGAAGCCGTCCGCCGGCAGCTTCATCTTGGTGATGTCATCCACCAGGGAGGCAATGGAGAGATCCCCCCCCACCACGCCGCCCTGGGCAGGCTGGGCCAGGGTCACCACCAGAATGTTGTAGGCCACGTCGAGGTAGGGTTTGGTGACGATCATGCCGCCCTTGGCCATGGCTTCCTGATACCAGCCACGGGAGCGGGGATCGTAACCGTCGCGGTTGATGGAGGGGTCGGAGTCGTTCATCTTGCCGCTGCCCTCACCAAAATAGGTGAGCAGGAAACGGCCGGACACCTGGGCCTGTTGCAGGGCGTTGAGGGGCTCGGCACCGGCCTTGTTGCCAAGGGCCTGGATAACGTCACGACGGGCCGCGAGCCAGTCGCTGACGCTGGCGGCCTGCTGGCTGCCAAGGCGTTGCACCTGTTCCTGACTGTCTTGCAGCAGCATGGACTTCTGGCTGCTGTAGCTCTGCCAGGAGAGCAGCAGGATCACCAGTGACAAGGCGATGACCACAGACAACAGTATCTTCAGCTTGAGTGATAGGTTTTTCATCGTGTTTTCTTCTTGTGGGAGTCGGGAACAGGATCAATCGGGAGTGCGTGGTACTGTGTGTTGTTAGCGGCCAATCCGCACAAAACTGAAGCGGAGAATGGCGTGAGTGACGATATTTTACGCGGAAATTTTAAAAATGCTGAGGAAAATTGGAGCAGGAAAAAGAGCGAGGCCAGCCAACCCTGTTTATTCCTTCTGCAATTGGCTAGAATATCCCGTTTTTAAATCACATCGACCCCGAGAGTTTTCACGATGTTTGAAGTCAATCCTGTATTAAACAAGCTTAAGGAGCTGTCTGAGAGGACCGAGCTGCTTAGGGGGTACCTTTGACTATGACGCCAAGAAAGAGCGTCTAGAAGAGGTCAATGCCGAGCTGGAACAGCCGGATGTCTGGAACGAACCCGAGCGCGCACAGGCGCTGGGCAAGGAGCGCGTCTCCCTGGAGAACGTCGTCAGCACCATCGATACCCTGACCCAGGGCGTCGATGACGTCGAGATGCTGGTCAGCCTGGCCGTCGAAGGCGAAGACGAAGAGACCTTCAACGAAGCCGTGGTCGAAGCGGACGAGCTGGAGGCCAAGCTGGTGGATCTCGAGTTCCGTCGCATGTTCTCCGGTCAGCACGACGGTTCCGACTGCTACATCGACATCCAGTCCGGTTCCGGCGGCACCGAGGCCCAGGACTGGGCCAACATGGTGCTGCGCATGTACCTGCGCTGGGGCGATGCCCACGGCTACAAGCCCGAGCTCATCGAATGCTCCGAGGGCGACGTGGCCGGCATCAAGTCCGCCACCATCAAGTTCACCGGCGAGTATGCCTTCGGCTGGCTGCGCACCGAGACCGGCGTGCACCGCCTGGTACGCAAGTCGCCGTTCGATTCCGGCGGCCGTCGCCACACCTCGTTCTGCTCCGTGTTCGTCTACCCCGAGATCGATGATGACATCGAGATCGAGATCAACCCGGCTGATCTTCGCATCGACGTCTACCGCGCCTCCGGTGCCGGTGGTCAGCACGTCAACCGGACCGAGTCCGCGGTGCGTATCACCCACGTGCCGACCGGCGTGGTGGTGCAGTGCCAGAACGACCGTTCCCAGCACAAGAACAAAGATCAGTGTATGAAGCAGTTGAAGGCCAAGCTCTACGAGCTGGAAATTCAAAAGCAGAACGCTGAGAAGCAAGCCCTCGAAGAGACCAAGTCCGACATCGGCTGGGGCAGCCAGATCCGCTCCTACGTACTGGATGATTCCCGTATCAAGGATCTGCGCACCGGCGTCGAAACCCGCAATACCCAATCGGTACTCGACGGCGACTTGGACAAGTTTATCGAAGCCAGCCTGAAATCAGGCCTGTAAACAGAGCAGCAGGAATCACCATGTCTGAACAAACCACCACCCCGGAAGTCGACCAGACTCTCGAACTGAACAACGAGATGCTTGAGCGTCGCTCCAAGCTGGCCGCCTTGCGCGCCCAGGGCAACCCCTTCCCAAACGATTTCCGTCGTGACAGCCTCTCCGGCGATCTGCACGCCGAATTCGGCGACAAGAGCAATGACGAACTGGTCGCCCTGGGTAAACAGGTGAAGATTGCCGGTCGCATCATGACCCGCCGGATCATGGGCAAGGCGTCTTTCGCGACCCTGCAGGACATGGCTGGCAAGATCCAGATCTACGTGACCCGTGACGACCTGCCGGAAGGCTTCTACAACGAGCAGTTCAAAAAGTGGGATCTGGGTGACATCGTCGGTGTCGAGGGCACCCTGTTCCGCACCAACGCCGGTGAGCTCTCCGTACACGTCTCCACCATTCGCCTGCTGACCAAGGCCCTGCGCCCGCTGCCCGAGAAGCACAAGGGGCTGACCGACCAGGAAGCCCGCTGCCGCCAGCGTTACCTGGACCTGATCGCCAACGAAGAGTCCCGCAAGACCTTCGTGACCCGCACCAAGGTGGTGGCCGGCATTCGCAAGTTCCTGAACGACAAGCGCTTCATGGAAGTGGAAACCCCCATGATGCAAGTCATCCCGGGTGGCGCCTCCGCACGTCCCTTCATCACCCACCACAATGCGCTGGACATCGACATGTACCTGCGTATCGCTCCGGAACTCTATCTGAAGCGTCTGGTGGTCGGTGGTTTCGAGCGTGTCTACGAAATCAACCGCAACTTCCGCAACGAAGGCATCTCCGTTCGCCATAACCCTGAGTTCACCATGCTCGAGTTCTATATGGCCTACGCCGATTACATCGATCTGATGGATCTCACCGAAGAGATGCTGCGCACCCTGGCACAGGACATCCTGGGCGATACCAGGATCCGTTACGCCAAAGAGGGCGAAGAGGGCCTGACCATCGATTTCGGTCAGCCGTTCCAGCGCCTCTCCATGGTCGACTCCATCCTGAAGTACAACCCGGGTGTGACCCGTGACGATCTGGCCACTCTTGAGAAGGCCACCGCCGTCGCCAAGGGTCTGAAGATCGAGCTGATGAAGAGCTGGGAGCTGGGCCACGTGATCACCGCGATCTTCGAAGAGACCGTGGAACACATGCTGCTGCAACCGACCTTCATCACCGAGTACCCGGCCGCCGTCTCCCCGCTGGCCCGTCGCAACGACCAGAACCCGGACGTCACCGACCGCTTCGAGTTCTTCATCGGCGGCCGCGAGCTGGCCAACGGCTTCTCCGAGCTGAACGATGCGGAAGATCAGGCCGAGCGCTTCCAGGCCCAGGTTGACCAGAAAGCCGCAGGGGACGACGAAGCCATGTTCTACGACGCCGACTTCGTCACCGCGCTGGAACACGGTCTGCCGCCGACCGCCGGTCAGGGTATCGGTATCGACCGTCTGGTGATGCTGTTCACCAACAGCCACACCATCCGCGACGTCATCCTGTTCCCGGCCTTGCGTCCACAAAAGTAAGCGCCGAAGAAACAGGGCCGTAGCAAAACGCTGCCGTCCATGGCAATCAAAACGCCCCGCAATTGCGGGGCGTTTTTTATGACGGACACAACCGGTGGCGAACCTTCAATACGCCACCAACTTGCCGCTTATCAGGCCGGTGGCAGCAGCCACTCCCCCTGCCACAGGGTCAGTGCCCGGCCCGCCATCAGCACCCGCTCCTCCTGCAATTCCAGCCTGAGATCCCCGCCCCGGGCCGAGATCTGGCGGGCCCGCAATTGCCGTTTGCCGAGCCGCTAGGCCCAGAAGGGCACCAGGGCGCAGTGGTTGGAGCCGGTCACCGGATCCTCGTCCACTCCGACCCAGGGGGCGAAATAGCGGGAGACGAAGTCGTCCTCCTTCCGGCTCGACGGCGCCGTCATCATGATCCCCCGGCCCGGCAGCGCCCGCAGGGCGTGAAAATCGGGGGTGAGCGCGCGGACCGCCTCCTCGCTACCGAGCTCAAGCAGGAACTTGGCCCCGGCCGCTAGGGTTTGCAGCGGCTGGCAGCCGAGGGCAGCCCCATAGGCAGGGTCCAGCTCAAGAGGAGCCAGAGAGATACGCGGGAAGTCGAGCCAGATCCAGCTCTCTTCGCGCCTGGCCACCAGCTCGCCGCTGCGGGTCGCGAAGCGGATGGGGAGCTCCCCTGACACCTCCCCCGTCTGCCACAGCACATGGGCCGCCGCCAGGGTGCCATGGCCGCACAAGTCCACCTCCACTTGCGGGGTGAACCAGCGCAACCCGTAATGCTCCTCTCCCAGTTGGGTCAGAAAGGCGCTCTCAGAGAGGTTGAACTCCGCTGCCATGGCCTGCAGCTCGGCGTCGGGCCGCGCTTCCCCCAGCACCACCACGGCGGGGTTGCCTCCGAAGGGGTGATGGCTGAAGGCGTTGACATGATAGAGACGGGACATGGTTGCTCCTTGGCGCATGAGAGATCACCGGGACAGGGGGCTCGGCAAGGCCATTTTTATATCACGGGCGCACCGGGGCTGAGATGGATTATGGCTTTATAAATTCATAAATCGCATAAAGAAGATATTTTTATTCTTTGTAGTTATTCATTACACCCCTTACCCTGACCAAAAATCAGACCATGGAAGACATGTGTGATGCCATTGACAGCCCCCACCCTGAGCCCGCTCTCTGACGAACAGCAGCGCCAGCTCAACCAAGTTCTCACCACCCTCAATACCCAGCAACTGGCCTGGGTCAGCGGTTATCTCTACGGCCTCTCCCAGGCGGGCGTCCAGCCCGTGGCGAGCGCAGGCGCAGAAGTCGCGGCTCCCGGCGGCAGCCTGACCATTCTCTACGGCTCCCAGACCGGGAATGCCAAGGGCGTGGCCAGCGCCATCAAGGCCCAGGCTGAGGCCCGCGGCCTGCCGGTGACCCTCACCTCCATGGCGGACTACAAACCCAAGCAGCTCAAGAAAGAGAGCCACCTGCTGGTGGTAGTGAGCACTTACGGGGAGGGGGAGCCCCCCGAGAGCGCCGTCGATCTGTTCGAGCAGCTTAAAAAAGGCAAGATTGGCAAACTCGAGGGCCTCAAATTTGCCGTGCTGGGGCTGGGTGACAGCTCCTATGAGTTCTTCTGCCAGACCGGCAAGGATTTCGATGGTTTCCTCGCCAAGGCAGGGGCCGAGCGCATCCATGAGCTAGCTAGCCTCGATGTGGATTATCAGGATGCCGCCAAGGCCTGGGGCGAGCAGGCCGTTGCGGCGGTCGCCGCCACCCTCTCTGCCGGCGCCGCGACTGCCAGCGTGGCGGGCTCGGTGCAGGCCGCCGTCGGCCACAGCCAGTACAACAAGGAGAACCCCTTCCCGGCCAGACTCTCGGTGAACCAGAAGATCACCGGCCGCGACTCCACCAAGGACATCCGTCACATCGAGATCAACCTGGAAGAGTCCGGCATCACCTATCAACCGGGGGATGCGCTCGGCATCTGGTTCGACAACGACGCCGATCTCGTGGGGGAAGTGCTGGCCCTGACCGGTCTGACCGGTGACGAGGCCACCCCCCATGGCAGCCTGCGTGAGGCGCTGACCCGTCACTACGAGCTGACCCGGCTGCACGGGGGCCTGATCACTGGCCTCGCCGAGATCACGGACAACGCGGCGCTCAAAGATCTGGCCGGTGACAAGGCCCAGGTCAACGCCCTGGTCGCCTCTGCTCAAGTGGTGGACGTACTGAAACGCTTCCCGGCTTCCTTGAGTGCCGATCAACTGATCGCACTGCTGCGCCCCCTCACCCCCCGCCTCTACTCCATCGCCTCCGCCCAGAGCGAGGTGGAAGAAGAGGTGCACCTGACCGTCGGCGTGGTGCGCTACCGCCAAGAAGATGGCACAGTGCGAAGCGGCGGCGCCTCCTCCTATCTGGCGGACCGTCTGCCGGAAGATGCCGAGGTCCGGGTCTTCGTGGAGCACAACGACAACTTCCGCCTGCCCGCCAATCCCGACACCCCCGTCATCATGGTGGGCCCGGGCACCGGCATTGCCCCGTTCCGCGCCTTCCTGCAGGAGCGGGAAGCACAGGGGGCAGAGGGCAAGAACTGGCTCTTCTTCGGCAACCCCCACTTCACCCAGGACTTCCTCTATCAGGTGGAGTGGCAGCGTTATGTGAAATCGGGCCTGCTGTCCAAGATCTCCCTGGCCTTCAGCCGGGATCAGGCCAACAAGATTTATGTGCAGGACCGTCTGCGCGAGGCAGGGCTTGAGCTCTACCAGTGGCTGGAAGCAGGCGCTCACTTCTATGTGTGTGGCGACGCCAACCACATGGCGAAGGATGTGCAGGAAGCCCTGCTGGAAGTGATTGCGGAACACGGCCACAAGAGCCGTGAGGAAGCAGAAGAGTATCTGAGCGAATTGCGTCGTGCCAAACGTTATCAAAGGGATGTCTATTGATGAGCAAACAACTTATTCCGGGACCGGTCGAAGGGCCGCTGGCTGACAACGAACGCCTCAAGCGCGAGAGCAACTTCCTGCGCGGCACCATCGCCGAAGATCTGCAGGACCCGCTCACCGGCGGCTTCAACGGCGACAACTTCCAGCTGATCCGCTTCCACGGCATGTATCAGCAGGATGACCGCGACATCCGCCCGGAGCGCGCCGCCCAGAAGCTGGAGCCCCTGCACAACGTCATGCTGCGCGCCCGCCTGCCCGGCGGCATCATCACCCCGGCCCAGTGGCAGGTGATCGACAAGTTCGCCGAAGAACACAGCATGTACGGCAGCATCCGCCTGACCAACCGCCAGACCTTCCAGTTCCACGGGGTACTGAAGCGCGACATCAAGCTGATGCACCAGACCCTCAACAGCACCGGTATCGACTCCATCGCCACCGCGGGGGACGTGAACCGCAACGTGCTCTGCACCAGCAACCCGGTGGAGTCCGAGTTGCACCAGGAGGCCTACGAGTGGGCCAAGAAGATCTCCGAACACTTGCTGCCCAAGACCCGCGCCTACGTGGAGATCTGGCTGGATGGCGAGAAGCTGGGGGGTGACGAGGAGCCGATACTGGGCTCCAACTACCTGCCGCGCAAATTCAAGACGACCGTGGTGATCCCGCCCCACAACGATGTGGACATCCACGCCAACGATCTCAACTTCGTGGCCATCGCCGAACACGGCAAGCTGGTGGGCTTCAACGTGCTGGTGGGGGGCGGTCTCGCCATGACCCACGGCGACACCACCACCTACCCGCGCAAGGCGAGCGACTTTGGCTTCATTCCGCTCTCCCACGTGCTGGAGGTGGCGGCCGCCGTGGTCAGCACCCAGCGCGACTGGGGCAACCGGGTCAACCGCAAGAACGCCAAGACCAAGTACACCCTTGAACGGGTGGGGGTCGAGGCCTTCAAGGCCGAGGTGGAGAACCGCGCCGGCATCCAGTTCGGGCCGGTTCACCCCTATGAATTCACCAGTCGTGGCGATCGCTTCGGCTGGGTGGAGGGGATCGACGGCAAGCACCACCTGACCCTGTTTATCGAGAACGGCCGCCTGCTGGACTTCCCGGGCAAGCCCCTCAAGACCGGCATGCTGGAGATCGCCAAGGTGCATCAGGGGGACTTCCGCCTGACCGCCAACCAGAACCTCATCATCGCGGGCGTGCCTGCCGGCGAGAAGGCACGCATCGAGGCGCTGGCACGCCAGTACGGTCTGCTGGATGACGGCGTGAGCGAGCAGCGCAAGCAGTCCATGGCCTGTGTGGCCCTGCCCACCTGCCCCCTGGCAATGGCCGAGGCCGAGCGCATGCTGCCTGCCTTCGTCACCGACATCGAGGGGCTGCTGGCCAAGCACGGCCTGGCGGATGACGCCATCATCTTCCGGGTCACCGGCTGCCCCAACGGCTGCGGCCGCGCCATGCTGGCGGAAGTGGGTCTGGTGGGCAAGGCGCCGGGTCGCTACAACCTGCACCTGGGGGGCAACCTCGAGGGGACCCGCATCCCGCGCCTGCATCTGGAGAACATCACCGAGCCGCAGATCCTGGCCGAACTGGACGCCCTGATCGGCCGCTGGGCCAAGGATCGCAACCCGGACGAGTGCTTCGGCGATTTTGTCATTCGCGCCGGGATCATCGCCCCGGTTATCGACTCCGCGAGGGACTTCTATGCAGCCTGAACAGACTGATACAGCCCGGCTTGCGCGCACCGCCGACGGCCGGCTCGACCTCGACGCCCTCCTGGCCCTGGGCCGGGAGGAGCAGGTCGAGGCGCTGGCCCCTCTCAACCGGGAGCTGGACGCCATGAGCGCCCCCGAGCGGGTGCGCTGGGCCCTGGCCAACCTGCCGGGGGAGCATGTGCTGTCGTCGAGTTTCGGCATCCAGGCGGCGCTCATGCTGCACCTGGTGAGCCGCGAGCGGGCCGACGTGCCCGTGGTGCTGACCGACACCGGTTACCTCTTCCCCGAGACCTACCGTTTCATCGACGAACTGACCGAGCGTCTCGCGCTCAACCTCAAGATCTACCGGGCCGAACTCAGCCCGGCCTGGCAGGAGGCCCGCTTCGGCCTCCTGTGGGAGCAGGGGGTGGAGGGGATCACCCGCTACAACCAGCTCAACAAGGTGGAGCCCATGGACCGCGCCCTGAACGAGCTGAGTGCCCGCACCTGGTTCTCGGGCCTGCGCCGTGAGCAGTCTGGCAGCCGGGGCAAGCTGCCGGTGCTGGCCATCCAGCGCGGTCGCTTCAAGTTCCTGCCGGTGATCGACTGGAGCAACAAGGACGTCTTCTACTACTTCAAGGAGTTCGACCTCCCCTACCACCCCTTGTGGGAGCAGGGCTACCTGTCGGTCGGCGACGTGCACACCACCGCCAAGTGGGAGCCCGGCATGAGCGAGGAGCAGACCCGCTTCTTCGGCCTCAAGCGCGAGTGCGGCCTGCATGAGGAAGGTGGCGAGAGCGACGGCTCCGGCATCTGATCCCCCGGCCCGGCCATGTGCTGCGCCCCGCCCACAAAAAAACGCCCGGCAACTGCCGGGCGTTTTTCTTTGCGCAGAAGGGCGACGTTCCACCCCTCATTACATGGCGGCGGCGCGCGCCTGATTCAGCCAGTCGTTCACCAGTGCCTCGTGGCCCTTGAGCCAGGCGTCGGCATGACGCTCCACGTCCGCCGGCTTGTTCTGCCCTTTGTTCATCAGGCCGTTCTGCACGTTGATGTCATTCAGCGGCAGCTTGACGATGGAGAAGAGCCTGGCGGCGGCCGGATTGGCCTCGGCAAACCGCTTGTTGGCAACGATGTGCATGGTGTTCACCGCAAAGCCGTAGTTCTTGCTGTTCGGCAAGCGGGTCTTGGCCGCATCCGGGGCGTCGGCGGGGACTTCCAGCCACACCACATCCTTGCCCGGCACCAGTTCGCTGCTGAGCCAGTAGGGGGTCCAGGTGTAATAGAGCACCGGCTTGCCGGCCTGGTAGCGAGCCAGGGTATCGGCGATCAGCGCCGCGTAGTTGCCCTGCTTGTGGGCCACCGTGGGGGTCAGACCAAAGGCGTCGAGGTGATGGTTGATCGCCCCCTCGCAGCCCCAGCCGGGGTTGCAACCGATGAGGTCGGCCTTGCCGTCGCCATCCCCGTCAAACAGCGCCGCCACCTCGGGATCCTTGAGCTGGCCCAGGTTGGTGATGCCGTATTGAGTCGCGGTCTTCTTGTCGATGAGGTACCCCTGGGCGGCACCGGCCACATAGGTGCCCTCACGGAAGAACACCTTGTCGCCCCCCGCCTGCTCGTACTTGTTGTCCTGCAGCGGCACCCAGTTGAACGCGAGGAAGGTGCCGTCTCCCTGGGCCACCGAGGCATAAGCCACGTTGTAGTCCACCTCCTGGGCGGGCTGGACATCGTAACCCAGACGCGCCATCAGCTTGCTCACCAGCAGGCTCTGGAAGGCCTCTTCCGGCAAGGAGCTCTGCAGGGGCTGAACGCGAACCCCCTCCCCCGGCAACTCGGCGCTGGCCATGGCGAGCGGGCTCAGCAGTTGGGTACTCAGCAGCAATGTGCCCAGGGTCAATCCTTTGGTGGTCTGTCTCATGCGTTTACTCCTTTGTAATCGATTTTCTTGTCACGACCGGCCAGGCGCAGCAGCAGGGCGGCAGGGCCATGCTGATACCAGCGACCGGTACGGGTGCGATCCGGTTGCCCCATCGCCTGGGTGAGGCGGTCGAGCACGATGGCCAGCAGCACGATGCCGAGGCCGCCGATGGAGGCGAGCCCCATGTCGAGCCGGCCGATGCCGCGCAGCACCATCTGGCCGAGGCCCCCCACCGCGATCATGGAGGCGATCACCACCATGGAGAGCGCCAGCATCAGGGTCTGGTTGACCCCGGCCATGATGGTGGGCATGGCGAGCGGCAGCTGTACCTTGAACAGCAACTGGGAGGGGCTGGCACCGAACGAGTGGGCAGCCTCCACCAGATCCGTGGGCACCTGGCGAATACCCAGCATGGTGAGCCGGATCATGGGCGGCAGGGCGAAGATGACGGTCACCACCACCCCGGGCACGTTGCCGATGCCAAACAGCATCACGATGGGGATGAGGTAGACGAACGCCGGGGTGGTCTGCATGGCATCCAGCAGCGGCCGGGTCCAGGTGGAGAGCCGCTCGCTGCGGGCCAGCAGGATGCCGGTGGGCAACCCCAGCAGCACACAGAAGAACAGCGAGGTCAGCACCAGGGACAGGGTCACCATGGCATCGGACCAGGCCCCGATGAGCCCGATCCCCACAAGAGACGCGAGCGTGCCGAGCGCCATGCGGCCGTTCACCAGTTGCCAGGCAAGCAGGGCCAGGAGCCCCATCATCAGGGTGGAGGGCACCGTCTGCAGCAGATGGGTCATGGCGTTCAGGGTCAGCTCCACCGGTGCGCGGATCAGCTGGAACAGCGGCCGCAGGTTCTCCACCAGCCAGCCGATGCCCCCTTCCACCCAGGTATCCAGCGGCACCAGCGCCTGCTGGAAGGGATCCAGCCAGTCGATGGCGGTTGTGGTGTCGGCGGCTTCGATCTGGTTCTGCCAGTCGGTGGCCTGGGTGTCGGTACTGCCCCAGGGATCGGACACCTCGGTGGACGCAGGCGCGCTCCAGGGGTCTGCCGCCAACTCATCGGCCCGCAGGGAAGGGCTCTCCAGCAGCACCAGGGCCAGCAGCCCGCTCAGCAAGAAATGGGGATTCATCAGCTTCATGCCGGGGTACTCCTGTCCAGGGTGTTGAGCAGATTGGCCTTGGAGATGAGGCCGAGGTAAGTGCCATCCTCCTCGACCACGGGCACCTGACAGGGAGCGGCCGCCACCTGGCTGATCAATTCATTGAGGGCGGTGTCCGCCAGAATGGGCTGAATGTCCGCCAGCAGCGCCTGCTCCAGGCTGCCTTTGGCCCTGACCGCCTGACCGAGCGACTCCACCGAGACGACCCCGAGGAAGCGACGGCTACGATCCACCACGTACCCGAACTCCCGCTCAAGCTCCTTGAGCTGGCGCAGGGCGTTGCCCGGCCCGTCGGTGGTGTGCTTCTTGATGAGGGGCACCTGCTTGCGGCTGGCCACGTCGCGGGCGCTGAACACATGGGCCAGATCCACCCCGCGAAAGAAGGCGCGCACATAGTCGTTGGCGGGCTGGTTCAGGATCTCGTCCGGGGTGCCCACTTGCACCAGCTGGCCATCCTGCATGATGGCGATGCGATCGCCGATGCGCATCGCCTCGTCCAGATCGTGAGAGATGAAGACGATGGTGCGCTGCTGGCTGGCCTGCAGCTTGAGCAGCTCATCCTGCATTTCGGTGCGGATCAGGGGATCCAGCGCGGAGAAAGCTTCGTCCATCAGCAGGATGTCGGGGTCATTGGCAAGGGCCCGGGCCAGCCCGACCCGCTGCTTCATGCCGCCGGAGAGGGCATCCGGATAAGCCTCTATCCACTGTCCCAGCCCCACCTGATAGAGCGCCTGACGGGCGCTCTGCTGGCGCTCCGCCAGCGGTACACCGGCCAGCTCCAGCCCGAAGGCGGTATTTTCCAGCACACTCAGGTGCGGCATCAGGGCGAAAGACTGGAATACCATGCTGATCTTCTTGCGACGCACCTGGCGCAGCTCGCGCTCCGAGATGGCGGCGATGTCCTCGCCATCGATCAGCACCTGGCCGCGGGTCGGCTCGATCAGCCGGTTGAAGAGACGCACCAGGGTGGACTTGCCCGAACCGGAGAGGCCCATCACCACGAAGATCTCCCCTTCGTTGATGGCCAAATTGACATCCTGGACCCCCAGGGTCTGCCCGGTTTTTTGCAGGATACTGGCGCGATCATGCCCTTTCGCCAGCAGTTTGAACGCTTTATCCGGCTGATCGCCGAAAATTTTGTAGAGGGATTTGACCTCGAGTTTGACTGTCATATTGTCCTTTTTTCTTGGCCGACGCCTTGCCTGGCAAACCGTCGAACGTGAGCCAACTACTTTTAACACTAAGTAATTTCACACCCAAATAAAAGAACCAATTGAAGCCAATCTGGAAAGGTTAAATTTAACTCATTGATTTTTATTGGTTATTTTCATTCATAAAAATCCATTAAATCACGATAAAAACGCCTATAACAGACAGGATCACCACAGTATCGATGCACTTTCAGCACATTTCATTAATGATTAAAGGGCGTTAGCAGCAGGCGAAAAGAGAGGGTGGGGACGACGGTGCCCATCGGGGCGATGAATGGCTTATTCATTACATAACTAATCATTTTAATGTCACGCATTCCGGATATTGCTTCAGGCACCTTCAGCCATGTCGGTTCAACCCCCTTCTCTTTGCGGCAACAGGGCACAAAAAAGCCCCCGGCTGTCGCAAGGGGCTCTTCATGGCATCAGAGGGCTCAGCGTCGCTGCCAGGTCTCAAAACAGTAGGGATGGGGGTTCTTCTCGTCAGGCTGATGGAACTCACTATTGAGCTTCTGCCAGTAATCCTCCGAGAAACTCGGAAAACAGGTATCCCCGTCCACAGCTAAATCAATCCGAGTCAGATAGAGATAATCAGCCTTTGGCAGTAACTGTTCATAAAGATAGCCACCCCCTATCACCATTAGCTCTTCTACATTATCCCGCTGAAGAAGAGCCAAGGCAGCCTCCACCGAAGAGACCATCTCCACACCATCCGCTTGATAGTCAGAATTACGGCTAATCACCAGATTGCGGCGGTCGGGCAGCGGCCGTCCGATGGACTCGAAGGTCTTGCGCCCCATCAGCACCGGCTTGCCCAGGGTGATCCGCTTGAAATGGGCCAAGTCGGCGGGCATATGCCAAGGCATCAGGTTGTTCTTACCAATCACCTGATTTTTCGCGAGGGCAGCAATCATTGAAATCTTCACGGTATCAGTTTCTCGCTTCACCATTCATATAATGGGGCGGTTACGATACACGACCAGAGACGGAATCGCCAAACCGAAACTCAGGGCCCCCACGATAAACAGCGCCTTGAGGCCGTTCTCCACCGCGCTCTGAAGCAGCTCCATGGTCACCCCGGAGATATTGAGCTCCACGATGGCGATCATGGTCTTGAACGCATAGCTGCCCGGGATCATGGGGATGATGGAGGCAACGCTGAACACCGGGCGCGGTGCCAGCAGGCGGCGCGACCAGTAGACACAGACAAAGCCGACCGTGGTCGCCGCTGCCAGGGTGGCCCACTCGATGGGCATGCCGTAGTGGATGAGCAGGGTACGCAGGCTGTGGGCCAAGGCGCCCCCCATGGCGCAATATTTGAGCATCCGTGGCGGCACGTTGAACAGCATGGCAAAGCCCACCGCCGGAATGGCCGACCAGAAGGCATCCTTGCCCAGCAGCCAGAGCAGTTCCATCATACCTTCCACCCCCAGATACCGGTCACCGACATGGCGAGAATGATCCCTATGGCTGCGCTGATGGTCAGCAGTGTCGCCGTGCCCCAGCGGGCCAGCCCCATGTTGAAGTAACCCTTCACCATGTCGGAGACCGCATTGATGAGCGGGAACCCCGGCACCAGCAGCAACACGCTGGCGGCCATGGCGAGATAGGGTTGTTCGCCCCAGCCGAAGAAGGTGGCGCTGGAGGCGAGCAGGGTGGCGATAAACCCGGTGGCGGCAAAGTTGATGAGGGGACTGTGGTGATGGCGGGCAATGAGCTGGCGCACCCGCATGGCGACCGAGGCCGAGCAGCAGGTCACCAGGAAGATGGGCCAGTCACCGCCAAACAGCAGGCAGAAGGCACCGCAGGAGAGCCCCACCATGGGCACCACCAGCCAGGGGTGATAGTGGAACGGCGTGATGGCCTCGAGGCGCTGACGTACCTCGCGCGCGCCGATAAGCGACTTTTCCGTCATGATGCAGATGCGCTGGATCTCGCACACCACCTGCATGTTGATGCCGTGCTCCCGCACCCGGCGGGTGGTGGTGACGCAACTGCCCTGGTAGAGACTGGTGAGGACGATGGCGCTGGAAGAGATGGCCATCTCGACGCTCTCCAGCCCGAGCGCCATGCCGAGCCGGACCGTGGTCTGCTCGATGATGCGGCTCTCCGCCCCAAACTGGGCCAGCATCTGGCCCGCCTTGACGATGATCCGGGTGATCTCCGTCTGCTGCTCTCGCGACAGCACCCTTCCTGGTGTGATGCTTCTCATGATCCCTTTGAGTCATAGCAAGATGAAATGTGTCTGGATATTACCCCAAAATAAATACACCTTCATCCATCTCTATCGGACTGCGGGCACTGGTCACTATTATTCAGCCGCCCGGGGAATGTTTGCAGCAAATAAAAAACAATTCACCCAACTTGCTTAACAACTTGTTTGAGAAGGGGTGAAACAAATTAATAAACACCCTGTTTTTTTATATCTTGAACAGGGCCGTGAATTATTTCCGTTTCAGATAACTGGAAAACGCTATCACATTATCCGGCAGCGGGGGCTCTGCCATTTCCTGACAAGATTCGTTCTGCAGATCCAGAATGTGCTGGCGCATGGCGTAGACGGAGTCATGCATCATGTTGGCGATACGGATGCAGCTGTCGAGGTTGTTTCTGGCCAGACGGCGCTGGCAGTCGATGCGAAATTGCAGACCTCGCAGCCGACGTTGCCGCTCTGGCCCCACCTGGGCGATCAGGGTCTCTATCTGCTGGTGCAGCAGCGCGTCGAGTCGCTCCGGCTCGGCCAGCGCCCAGTACTTCAGGGTATCGAAATCAGGCAGCTCCATATACCCTCCTGGCCGGACCTCGCCCATGGAATGGAACGACGCCGGGCACATCACTATTTCACTGTCCCTAGGGAAGGTTATACGCGAATTCAACTTCGAAGTGCGACACTCGCCTATGCCGCCTGACAGTACTCTTCGAATACCTTGACAGGCTGCCTG
>NZ_JAPCJD010000012.1:0-83905 GCF_027707845.1 Aeromonas sp. QDB14
CAAACTGGCTTTCTGCCTTCGCTACTTGCGCGAGTTATGTGTGGACAGAAAACCAGCATTTTGAGAACACAGCCTAGTACACCCAGTCTTGCAGCCTGTATTCCAAACGGTGCCGTTTTCCCTGGAGGATCAGGGTCTGGGTGGAACCGCTCAGTGTTGCCCCCTCCGTCAGGGTGGCGAGCACGGCCTGCTCTATCAGATCGAGTTCGGGGGGGCAGGCCATGGCGGTGCTGCCGAGGCTGGTGACCCAGAGCTTGTTCCCCTTGAGGTGACCCTGGCCGAAGTAGCGGTTGCAACCGGCGATGCCGTTGACGGTGAAGTGCTCACCGATCTCGATGTCGGGGGGATTGCTGCGGCGGCTGGCGATGGCCTGGCCATCCAGCCGATCGAGCACCCAGTGATGGTGTTGCAGGTCTTGCGAGGCAAAGCGGGGAGCACTGCTGCAGGCGCTGAGCAGAAGCAGGGCGAGCAGCAGTAGCAGGTATCTGGGCATTGAAGGGGCTCCGGTGGTGGGTATGACAAGCATACCCGTCCCCGGGCCCGGGCGGCAGGGCGAGGGGGGAGGAGCCCGACCGCTTCTGTCGCCCCGGGGGAAGAGGGGGTGTCGGCAAATGGCAACACCCGCCCCGAGCGAACCTGTCTACCGGTTGCCCATGGCTCCCCTGGCCGTCTCAGTCCGCAAACAGGCGCTCGGCATAGCGGGCGAGGCCCGAGGCCACCGAACCGAAGTCATCACCCCCCTCCAGCGGTACCTTGGGCAGTTTCTGCTGGATGAAGGCCTTGATGAGGGGGGAGCGGGCACTGCCGCCGGTGACGAAGACCCGGTCAGGCTGCACGCCTGCCGCCAGGATAGCCTCGTCCATCAGCTCGCCAATCTTCTCCAGCAAGGGGGCGGAAGCACTGGCCAGCTGGGGGCGGGTGAGTGCCGCCTCCAGCCCTTTTTCCAGCTCGTTCAGGGTCTGGTGATTGTGCTCGTGGTCGGAGAGGGCGATCTTGCCCTGCTCGGCGCGCCACACCAGTTGATGGCTCAGCTTGTGGGCCCGCAGGCTGGCAAGGCGCGGGAGCTTGCTGCCTGGCTGGCTGTCGAGCTGGAGATCCTGCAACTGACGTGCTGTATCCAGGCTGTAGAAACGGCTCTGGGCACTGACGTCATTGATGGCGGCGGCGTCCCAGAACAGGGGATGAGGCAGTGGCTTGCCGGTCTTGAGGGTCTCGTGCATGCCGAGCAGCGGCATCATGCCCTCCACGGTCAGGCGGATGTCGAAGTCGTTGCCCCCGATGCGCTGGCCGCTGTGACCGAGCAGATCGCCGCTGCGATCCAGCTGGTCACGGTGGCTCGGGCCCATGCGCAGTACGGAGCAGTCGGTGGTCCCGCCCCCGATGTCCACCACCAGCACCACCGCATCCTCGGTGAGGCGCGCTTCGAACTCGAAGCCGGCGGCCACCGGCTCATAGAGGAACTCCACCCGCTCGAACCCGGCGAGGCGTGCCGCCTCGCTCAGGATGGCGATGGCCTGGCGGTTGCTCTCTTCCCCCGCCAGTCCCTGGAAGTTGACCGGTCGGCCGATCACCGCCTGGCGGATGGTGCTGCCCGTCTGCTGCTCCGCCTCCCGGCGCACGTGCAGCATCATGGCGCAGACAATGTCCTCGAACAGGGCGATCTGGGGAGCCTTGAGGCCATAGGCCCCGAGAAAGGATTTGGGGGACTTGATGTAGTAGCCCTCGTCCGGCTCTTCCAGATAGCGCGCCAGCGCCGCACCGCCGAAGCTCAGCTCGTCGATGAGTCCCTCTTCGCGCATCTGGCGGCGCACCGCCTGTGCCCGGGTCACCACGGGACCGCGCAGCTTGAGGTATTCGCTCTGCTGGACGGGGGCCAGCCCTTCGGCCAGGAGGCCGGCGATGGCGTCCCGGTGGGGGGCGTGCAGGGTGGAGGGAAGGTAATGGGAACCGGAGAGGGTCAGCAGCCTGGGGCTGCCCTGTTCCATCACGGCGACGGCACAGTTGGAGGTACCGTAATCAAATCCGATGAACATGCTGGCCAGACTCCTGTACAAAAAAGGGCTGGTAGCCTACCCGATGCCGCCGGGTCTCACAACCCGGCGGCGGGATCAATGGCGTGGCGACAACGCCTCAGGGATCACTCCACTTCGTTGTCAGAGCGGCCCTGGCTCTCGATGGCCTGGATGTTGCTGAGGGTGGTGTCGGCGATGGCGTGCAGTGCCTCCCGGGTCAGGAAGGCCTGGTGGCCGGTGAACAGCACGTTGTGGCAGGCAGACAGGCGGCGGAAGACGTCGTCGGTGATCACCTCGTTGGACTTGTCCTCGAAGAAGAGGTCTTCCTCCTCCTCGTAGACGTCCAGCCCCAGGGCGCCGATGCGGGAGGTCTTGAGGGCCTCGATGGCGGCGTTGGAGTCGAGCAGGCCGCCCCGGCTGGTGTTGATGATCATCACCCCGTCCTTCATCTTGGCGAAGGCCTCCTTGTTCAGCAGGTGATAGTTCTCCTTGAACAGGGGGCAGTGCAGGCTGATGACATCGGACTGACGGAACAGGGTATCGAGATCCACGTACTCGGCGCCCAGATCGATGGCCGCCTGGTTCGGATAGGGATCGCTCACCAGCAGGCGCATGCCGAACCCCTTGAGGATGCGCAAGGTGGCGATGCCGATCTTGCCGGTGCCTATGATGCCGGCGGTGCGGCCATGCATGTTGAAGCCGACCAGCCCCTCCAGGGAGAAGTTGGCGTCCCGGGTGCGCTGATACGCCTTATGGATGCGGCGGTTGAGGGTCATCATCAGGCCCACCGCATGTTCGGCAACGGCCTCGGGGGAGTAGGCAGGCACCCGCACCACCTTGAGTCCCAGCTCCTTGGCGGCGGCCAGATCCACGTTGTTGTAACCGGCGCAGCGCAGGGCGATGACCCTGGTGCCGTACTGCGCCAGCTCGGTCAGCACTTCGCGGTCGGCATCATCGTTGACGAACAGGCAGACCACGGGGAAGCCGTGGGCGAGACGGGCCGTCTTGGCCTCCAGCCGCACGTCGAAGAACTCCAGATCGAAACCGTACTGGGCGTTGGCCTGGTGGAAATGTTCCTTGTCGTAGCTCTTGGTACTGAAAACGGCGACTCTCATGGTGCGCTCTCCGTAGATAATGATGTGGTTAAATTACAACAAATAGTGACCGTCATCACGGGATAAGTGGTGCTGTTTCAACCCCAGGGCATGATGGGGACGGCACTCACTGCACTCTTGTACGAACCATCCACCAACTTGGTGCTGTAAGTCAGATAGACAAGGGCATTGCGCTTCTCGTCGTAAAAACGCACCACCTTCTGCTCCTTGAACACCAGCGAGGTGCTGACGTCGAACACCTCTTCCCCCGCCTTCAGCCTGGCGGGCAGGGTGATGGGGCCGATCTGGTGGCACGAGAGGGAGGCGTGGGAGGGATCCTCCGCCAGCCCGAGTCCGCCCTTGACGCCCCCTGTCTTGGGGCGGGCCAGATAGCAGGCGACACCGGTGATTTTCGGGTCGTCGAACGCTTCCACCAGGATCTTGTGGTTGGGGCCGAGCAGCTTGAAGGCGGTGCTCACCTCGCCGACGGGATCGGCCTTGTCGGCCAGCACCGGGCCGGCCATCAGTGCCCCCAGCAGCAGGGGCAGGGTGCGAGCAAGGGTCTGAAGATGTCTCATGGTCTCTCCTGTTGGCCTCCCTCAGAAGGGGATGCCCAAACGACGATAGAGGCTGGCCAGCACCCAGGCGGGGCCTACCAGCAGAAATTGCAGGTCGGTGAGAAAGGAGGGGCGTTTCCCCTCGATATGGTGACCGACGAACTGGGCTATCCAGAACAGCACGAACCCGATGAGGGCAGGCCACAGCAGCGGCCCCTGCCAGACGTGGCAGAAGGCCAGTCCCAGGGCGGTCAGGGCCGTCATCCCCGTAAAGATCGTCAACGACAGCCGCAGGTAGAAGACCAGCACCGGGATGGCCACCAGCCCCGCCCAGTTGAGGGACGCTGGCAGGGGACCGGCGGGCAGGCACCAGAGCAGTGCCAGGATGCAGAGGTAGATGCCTGGCACCGCCACCTTGTGGATGGCCACATTGACGGGGTGTTGATGGCTCTGGCCGTAGTCGCGAAACCAGTCATCCAGTCGTTTCATGGCACCTCCCTGGTGCGCGTATTGAGGCCGGGCGACCTCGCGTTCCTGTGCGTCTGCGGCGGGCTGCGCCCACCGGATGGGATGACCCGCGGCTGATCACGCTCCCGGCGGCGGATATTCCCAATGCCGGGATACCGTGTCCGTTCATGCTCGCAGCGGTGGATATTCCCAACGTCGGAGACCGTGTCCGCTCATGCTCGCAGCGGTGGATATTCTCAACGCCAGATATCGTGTCCGTTCACGCTCGCAGCGGTGAATATTCCCAACGTCGGAGACCGTGTCTGCTCATGCTCGCAGCGGTGGATATTCTCAACGCCGGATATCGTATCCGTTTACTCCTGCGACGGTGGATATTCCCAATATTGGGCCGGAATGCTTTTGAGCAAGGGGGTCATGTCGGGATTGGGCAGGGCGATGGTAACTCTCTGCTCCAGATTCGCGCTGGCCAGGGCCTCGCGGATCTTGGGGTTCTCCCGAAAGAACGCCATGAAGCTGCCGTCGGCATAGGCACGCTCGAGGCCGGTCTGGATCGCCTTGGCCAGCTTCGGCGACTCCGGGCTGACGAAGAAGAACTCGGCGAAGGGGTAGCGGATCAGCAGGTGCTGATCGATCACCAGGTTGGGATATTGTGCCGCCAGCTCGCTGCGTTCGGCGAAGATTTCCACCAGGCCACGAGGGAAGAAATCCAGCTTGTCGCCGTCATTCATCAGGCGAAACAGGTTGCTGTAGCGCCCGGCATAGGTGGGAATGCCTGCCAGTTCCAGGATCTTGTTGTCGGCCCAGCCCACCCCCTGGGCGGCTTTCAGTTTCTTGAGGTCTGCCAGGGTGTTGATCTGGTTGAACCGCTCCTGGGCATCGGCGTGGATGAAGGAGAGGCGCAGCCCTTCCAGGCCACGAAACAGCGGGATTGGCACTGCGGTGATGGAGGATTCCAGCGCGCTGGAGGTACCTATCCAGAACACATTGATGACCTTGCCCTTGGCAAGCGCCTGCTGGAGGCTGTACTGGTTGAGATTGAGGTCGACCCGCTCCAGCTTGTAGGGCTGCCCGGCGTGGTTGAGCGCCAGTTCCAGCAGCTTGAGCTGGTATTCGTTGTCGAGATCGTTGATCGGTCGGCTGGGGACCTTGACGGTGAGCGTCTGTGCTTGTGCCAGCAATGGCAGGCACAAGCACAGCCTGATGAGCCATTTCACGCTTTGATCTCCTGTAGGATCCGGGACTTGCCCGGAGTCTAACAGAAGTTGTCACGCTCTTGCTGTGAAAGGGGCCGGGGATCACCCGGCCGCGTCATCTTCGGGCGTGGCCTGCCCTGTGCCCGCCTCGTACCGAGGCCGGGCTTGTTCGCCGCATCAGGCGACGCGACGGAACACGTGAGTGTCGTTGAATTCCTTGGTGCTCTGGCATTCAACACAGAAGCGGGACTCGGGACGGGCCTGCAGCCGCTTGAGAGAGATCTCGTCGCCACAGGATTCGCAATAGCCGAAATCCCCTTCATTGATCCGCTTCAACGCCCCTTTCAGCTTGCGCAGGTGCAACTTGTCGTGCTCGATGCGGTTCAGCTCCAGGCGACGGGCCTCCTCGACACTGGCACGGTCAATTTCATCCGCCATCTCGTTGGTATCGGTGGCGATAGCCTGGCTGGCCTGGGAGTTGAGACGTTCTTCGAGCTCAAGGATTTGTCGCTCGATCTGGCCTTTGTAGAAGGTCAGTTGGTCTTCTGTCATGAAATCACACATACGGTTTGCTACCAGTCAGTTTCCCAATGTTACCCATTGATGGGGGCTGTCTGTCGTCAGACCAAGCCCTTGTATCCTGTTTTGCACCAAATCCATGCAGGAGAGTGCAAATCAGGGCGGGCCTTGTACCAAAAAAATGCAGACATGCAAAGGAAATTGGATAAGGAGTGTGCGCCCTTGCAAAGAAATGGGCCTTCTCCGACAGGGTCTGACTGAGTATCGAACGAGATCCCGCCGCCGTTGGCATCGAGCTTGCAGTGGGCTGATCGTGACACAAAGTGTTTAGTATTTGGTGCCGCGCTGGTCATTATACAGGCCGTTGTTTATAGTTTTTTAAACACCGTTGCTTGACAAAGGCCTTTATCACGGGCTTTTATGGTGTGGTCGATTACATTTTCTTAACAAGGGTGTTCCTTATATTAGACACCCTTGACAATGGCAACCGTAAAGTCGGGGTTTAACATGGACAGTATCAAGGGCTGGATGGAGAGCAATCGCATCACGGAAGTGGAGTGCCTGTTTCCGGATTTCACCGGCAATGCCCGAGGCAAGATCATTCCAGCCAACAAGTTTCTGCGCGAGGGGGGCATGCGGCTGCCCGAGGTCATCTTCACCCAGACGGTGACCGGCGAGTACCCGGATGACGACAGCATGATAGACCCGCTGGAGCGGGACATGCAGCTCTATCCCGATCCCAACACCATTCGTTTCGTACCCTGGGCGCTGGAGCCCACCGCCCAGGTGATCCACGACTGCTTTGACGTCAACGGCAAGCTCATCGACATCGCTCCCCGCTCCGTGCTGCGCCGGGTTCTGTCATTCTACGAGAAGCAGGGCTGGAAGCCGGTGGTGGCGCCGGAGCTGGAGTTCTACCTGGTGACCCGCAACGAAGATCCCGACTATCCGTTGGTGCCGCCGGTGGGCCGCAACGGCCGCCCGGAAACGGCCCGCCAGTCGTTCAGCATCGATGCGGTGAACGAATTCGACCCCATCTTCGAGGACATGTACGACTACTGCGAGGCCCAGGAGCTGGAGGTGGACACCCTGATCCACGAATCCGGTGCCGCCCAGATGGAGATCAACTTCCTGCACGGGGATGCCATCGATCTCGCCGACCAGGTGTTTCTGTTCAAGCGCACCATGCGCGAGGCCGCCCATCGCCACGGCATCTATGCCACCTTCATGGCCAAGCCCATGAGCAACGAACCGGGTTCCGCCATGCACATCCACCAGAGCCTGGAAGACATGGATGGCAACAACCTGTTTGGTACCAGCGAAGGGGGCAACTCCGATCTGTTCATGCACTTCATCGCCGGCCTGCAGAAATACACCCCGGCAGTGACCGCCCTGCTGGCGCCGAACGTCAACTCCTACCGCCGCCTCACCTTTGGCGAGAGTGCGCCGCGCAACGTGCAGTGGGGTGTGGAAAACCGCACCTGCGGCCTGCGGGTCCCCTTCTCCGAACCGAGTGCACGCCGGGTCGAGAACCGCTTCGCCGGGGCCGATGCCAACCCGTATCTGGCCCTGGCCGCCACCCTGGCCTGCGGCTACCTCGGCATGCTGGAGAAGCTCGAACCCATGCAGGAGATGAAGGCGAGTGCCTATGACCTGCCCTACAGCCTGCCCCGCTCGCTGGAGGAATCGCTGAGCCACCTGGAGCAGTGTGAACCCATCAAGGACATGCTGGGGGAGCGCTTCATCCGCGCCTTCGTGGCCGTCAAACGCAAGGAGTACGAGACCTATTTCGGCGTGATCAGCCGCTGGGAACGGGAATTCCTGCTGCTGAACGTCTGATCTGTCCCCGGGGGAGGCGAGGCCTCTCCCCGTCATATCGCAAGCAAGGGGCCGAAGGCCCGCCTCGCGGCGGCGCCCGCGACCCGGAAGGCACCGAGTATAGGTGAGGCCCGCTCCCGCAATGGAGAGGGGCGTCACCTGCAATCAACTGGCGACGATGTTCGCCCCATGGAAAGGCATCGAGCAGGCAAGAGAGCGCCAGCCCCGTGAATGGCAGTGACCGGGCAGGCCACCCGCGCCCTCATGAATGGCGACAAGATTCGCCGAATCGAAGGAACCGAGGAGCAAGCAATGCAGCACACCACCCGTGAGTGGCAGCAACTGGAAGCCAGCCATCATCTGCATCCGTTTACCGATTTTCAGGCCCTGAACAAGAAGGGCAGTCGCATCATCACCAAGGCCGAAGGCGTCTATCTGGAAGACTCCGAAGGCAAGCGCATTCTGGACGGGATGGCGGGTCTGTGGTGCGTCAACATGGGCTACGGCCGTCAGGAGCTGGTGGATGCCGCCACTCGCCAGATGCAGCAACTGCCCTACTACAACCTCTTCTTCCAGACCAGCCACCCCCCTGCTGCCGAGCTGGCCACCCTGCTGGCCGAGATCACCCCTTCCCACCTCAACCACGTCTTCTTCACCGGCTCGGGTTCCGAGTGCAACGACACCGTGCTGCGCATGGTGCGCCACTACTGGGCCAGCAAGGGACAACCTGACAAGCAGGTGATCATCAGCCGCCACAATGCCTATCACGGCTCCACCGTGGCGGGGGCCAGTCTGGGCGGCATGAAGGGGATGCACGCCCAGGGCGGCTTGCCCATTCCGGGCATAGTACACATCGACCAGCCCTATCACTTCGGTGAGGGAGAGGGCATGAGCGCCCACGAGTTCGGTCTGGCCCGTGCCCGCCAGCTGGAAGAGAAGATCCTGGCACTGGGGGTGGACAAGGTGGCCGCCTTCATCGGCGAGCCTATCCAGGGTGCGGGGGGGGTCATCATTCCCCCCGAGAGCTACTGGCCCGAGATCCAGCGCATCTGCGACCAGTACGGCATCCTGCTTATCGCCGACGAGGTGATCTGCGGCTTTGGCCGCACCGGTCACTGGTTTGCCAGTGAAGGTTTTGGCATCAAACCCGACCTCATGTGCCTGGCCAAGGGCATTACCTCCGGCTATCTGCCGATGGGCGCCGTGATGGTGGGGGACAGGGTTGCCAGGGTGCTGGTGGAAGAGGGGGGCGAGTTCAACCATGGCTTCACCTATTCCGGCCATCCGGTCGCCTGCGCCGTGGCCATTGCCAACATCCAGCTTATGCAAAGGGAGAGCATAGTTAAGCGAGTTCATGATAGTATCGGCCCCTATTTGCAGCGCCGCTGGGCTGAGCTGGCGGACCATCCGCTGGTGGGGGAAACCCGTGGAAAAGGCCTGGTCGCCGCGCTGGAAATAGTGCAGGACAAGCAGACGAAACGTCGCTTCCCGGCCGAGCTCCATGCCGGGATGACCTGTCGGGAGTTCTGTTTTAACAATGGCTTGGTGATGAGGGCTGTCGGCGATACCATGATCATATCGCCCCCCTTGGTGATCACCGAGGAACAGGTGGATGAATTGGTCAAACTGGCCAGGCTCAGTCTGGACCTGACGGCTGCAAAGCTGCGGGAATAGGCGGGAACCGGGCAGGTTGGCTTACGCATACAATTTGCTTAGGAGACAAGGACTATGTCTTTTAAAAAGGGAATGATGGCTGCTTCCGTGGCGCTGGTCATGATGAGTACCGGGGCGATGGCCGACGAGAAGGTGCTGCACGTCTACAACTGGAGCGACTACATCGCGCCGGATACGCTGGAAAACTTCCAGAAGGAGACGGGCATCAAGGTGGTCTACGACGTGTTCGACAGCAACGAAGTGCTGGAAGCCAAGTTGCTGGCAGGCAAGTCGGGCTATGACATCGTCGTACCGTCCAACCCCTTCTTGGCCAAGCAGATCAAGGCAGGTGTCTTCCAGAAGCTGGACAAGTCCAAACTCTCCAACTGGCAGAACCTGGACGTCGACCTGCTCAAGGCGCTCGAACCGAGCGATCCGGGCAACCAATACTCCATCCCTTACCTGTGGGGCACCATCGGCTATGCCTACAACGCCGAGAAGGTGAAGGCCGTGCTGGGGGCCGATGCCCCGGTGGACTCCTGGGATCTGGTGTTCAAGCCGGAGAACATGGCCAAGCTGAAGGAGTGCGGTGTCTCCTTCCTCGACTCGCCGACCGAAATGCTGCCGGCCGCCCTGCAATACCTGGGCTTCAAGCCGGACAGCCAGAAGCCGGATGAGCTGAAGAAGGCAGAGGAGCTGTTCCTCTCCATCCGTCCCTATACCGCCTATTTCCACTCCTCCAAGTACATTTCGGATCTGGCCAACGGCAACCTGTGCGTGGCAGTGGGTTACTCCGGTGACCTGCAGCAGTCCAAGGCGCGTGCCGCCGAGGCCAAGAACGGTGTCAGCCTGACTTACACCATTCCGAAAGAGGGGGCAGGCAGCTTCTTCGACATGATCGCCATCCCGGCGGATGCCAAGAACGTCGAGGCGGCCCACACCTTCATCAATTACCTGATGAAGCCGGACGTGATCGCGAACATCACCAACGTGGTGCAGTTCCCGAACGGCAACAAGGCGGCCACGCCGCTGGTGGACGAGGCGATCCGTACCGACCCGGGTATCTACCCGACGCCGGATACCCTCAAGAAGATCTACACCTTCCCGGATCTGCCGGCCAAGGTGCAGCGTCTGATGACCCGCAGCTGGACCAAGATCAAGTCAGGCAAGTAAGAGTGACGAGTACCCCTCCCGGTCCGCAGTTCGGCCGGGAGGGTGGTGACCACCCGACAGGTTGGACGGCGCGTATGGATGCGCGACTGGCAAAATCACACAAATGAGGACTGATAAGTGCACATGACCAAGATGGCAACGCTGGCCCTGACCCTGGGGTTTGCAAATCTGACCCAGGCAGCCCCTGTGGTTCATTTTTACAACTGGTCCGATTATATCGGCGAGACCACCCTCAGTGACTTTCAGCAGAAGACCGGGATCAAGACCGTCTACGACGTGTTTGACTCCAACGAGACGCTGGAAGGCAAGCTGCTGACCGGACGCACCGGCTACGATCTGGTCGTGCCCTCCAACAATTTCCTGGCCAAGCAGATCAAGGCGGGGGCCTTCCAGAAGCTGGACCTCACCCTGCTGCCAAACCTGAGCAACCTGGACCCCTTGCTGCTCAAGCAGCTCGAGAAGGTGGATCCGGGCCATCAGTACGCCGTGCCCTACCTCTGGGGTACCAACGGCATCGGCTACAACGTCGACAAGATCAAGGAAGTGCTGGGTGTCGACAAGATTGACTCCTGGGCGACCATCTTCGAGCCGGAAAACATGAAGAAGCTCTCCCAGTGCGGCGTGGCCTTCCTCGATTCGGCGGACGAGATGATCCCGGCTGCCCTCAACTACCTTGGGCTCAACCCCAACAGCCATGAGCCGGCGGACATCAAGCGGGCCGAAGAGCAGCTGCTCAAGGTGCGCCCCTATGTGGCCTACTTCCACTCCTCCAAGTACATCGGTGACCTCGCCAACGGCAACATCTGCGTGGCGGCGGGTTTCTCCGGCGACATCCTGCAGGCGGCGTCCCGGGCCGAGGAGGCGGGCAAGGGGATCAATATTGCCTACAGCATCCCCAAGGAGGGTGGCAATCTCTGGTTCGACATGATGGCGATCCCGGCCGATGCCACCAACGTGAAAGAGGCTCACGCCCTGATCAACTACATTCTCGAACCGCAGGTCATCGCCAAGGTGAGCGACTATGTGGGTTACGCGAACCCGAACATCAAGGCGGGAGAGTTCATGGACAAGGCCGTGCGCGAGGACGAGTCAGTCTATCCCCCCCAGGCGGTGCTTGAGCGTCTGTATGTGCAGGAAGCACATCCCCGTTCGGTGCAGCGCCTGATCACCCGGAGTTGGACCAAGATCAAATCCGGAACCTAACCTTGGCGCCCATCCCGGGGCGCCAGATTGTATTGATGGATCGGCCCAGGCCGGAATCACCTTTGGGAGTTTGGTAATGGCGATAGCCTCCAGTGCCTACAAGAAAGCCCTCGAGGGCAGCCAGCAGCGTAAAGAAGTGCTGGTCAAAATAGACAGGGTAAGCAAGCAGTTCGACGAAACGCTGGCGGTCGACAACGTGTCTCTCAACATCCACAAGGGCGAGATCTTCGCCCTGCTGGGTGGGTCCGGCTCCGGCAAGTCCACCTTGCTGCGGATGCTGGCCGGGTTCGAGCGACCCACGGAAGGACGGCTGTTCCTCGACGGCGTCGACATTACCGACATGCCGCCCTATGAACGCCCCATCAACATGATGTTCCAGTCCTATGCCCTGTTCCCCCACATGACGGTGGCCCAGAACATCGCCTTCGGCCTCAAGCAGGATGGCCTGCCCAAGGCGGAGATCGATGCCCGGGTGGAAGAGATGCTCAAGCTGGTGCAGATGACCCAGTACGCCCGTCGCAAGCCGCACCAGCTCTCCGGTGGTCAGCGTCAGCGGGTGGCCCTGGCCCGTTCCCTGGCCAAGCGTCCCAAGCTGCTGCTGCTGGACGAGCCCATGGGGGCGCTGGACAAGAAGCTGCGCTCCACCATGCAGCTCGAGCTGGTCGAGATCATCGAGCGGGTGGGCGTGACCTGCGTCATGGTGACCCACGATCAGGAAGAAGCCATGACCATGGCCGAGCGGATCGCCATCATGCACCTCGGTTGCATCGAGCAGATCGGCAGCCCGATGGACATCTACGAGACCCCGGCCAGCCGGCTGGTGTGCGAGTTCATCGGCAACGTCAACCTGTTTGACGGCCTGCTGGTGGAGGATGAGCAGGACCACGCCATCATCGCCTGTGCGGATCTGGAGCAGCCCATCTATGTGGGTCACGGCATCAGCTCTCGGGCGGAGAACAAGAAGGTCACCTATGCCCTGCGTCCGGAAAAACTGCTGATGAGCCTGCAAAAGCCGGAAGAGATCGAGCATCCGGACTTCAACTGGACCAAGGGCGAGGTTTATGACATCGCCTATCTGGGCGGCCATTCCGTGTATCACATCCAGTTGCCCTCGGGCAAAATCGTTCAGGCTTTCATCGCCAATGCCGAACGCCACGGCAAACGGCCGACCTGGGATGACCAGGTGTTCCTCTACTGGGAAGATGACAGCGGCGTGGTGCTGCAATCATGAAGGCATTGAGACGACTCAAACAGGTGGGAGGGCGGCAGCTGGTCATCGGCATCCCCTTCTTCTGGCTGTTCCTCTTCTTCCTGCTGCCCTTCATCATCGTCGTGAAGATCAGCTTCGCCGAAGCGGACGTGGCCATCCCGCCCTACACGGACGTGGTGAGCTGGGCAGACAATCAGCTCACCATACTGCTCAACCTGGGCAACTACCTGCTGCTGCAGGAGGATGAGCTCTACATCGCGGCTTATCTGGGGTCCCTCAAGATAGCCCTGGTCAGCACCCTGCTCTGCCTGTTGATCGGTTATCCCATGGCTTACGCCATTTCGCGGGCCAACAAGGAGACCCAGACCGTTCTGCTGCTGCTCATCATGATGCCGACCTGGACGGCGATCCTGATCCGGGTCTACGCCTGGATGGGGATCCTCAGCAACAACGGCCTGCTCAACAGCGTCCTGCTGGGCATCGGGGTGATCGACGAACCGCTGCAGATCCTCAATACCAACCTGGCGGTCTATATCGGCATCGTTTACTCCTACCTGCCGTTCATGGTGCTGCCGCTTTATGCCAACCTGGTCAAGCACGACCAGAGCCTGCTGGAGGCGGCCTCCGATCTGGGTGCCCGCAACCTGACCCGGTTCTGGCAGATCACGGTGCCACTCTCCAAGAACGGCATCATCGCCGGTTGCATGCTGGTCTTCATCCCGGTGGTGGGCGAGTTCGTCATCCCCGAGATGCTGGGTGGCCCGGAGACCCTGATGATCGGCAAGGTGTTGTGGCAGGAGTTCTTCAACAACCGTGACTGGCCGGTGGCCTCCGCCCTGGCGGTGGTGATGCTGGCGGTTCTGATCATTCCCATCATCCTGTTCAACCGCAACCAGGCCAAAGAGCTGGAGGGCAAGGCATGAGACGTTTCGGTTTTGCCAAGCTGATGCTGTGGCTGGGGCTGCTGTTCATCTACCTGCCAATGATCATCATGGTCATCTACTCCTTCAACGCCTCCAAGCTGGTGACGGTGTGGGGGGGCTGGTCGCTCAAGTGGTACTTCGGCCTGCTCGACAACAAACAGTTGATCGGGTCCGTGTTCCGCTCCCTGGAGATCGCCTTCTACACTGCCATCGCGGCGGTGGCGCTGGGGACGGTGGCGGCCTTCGTGCTGACCCGGATCCCTCACTTCCGTGGCCGGACCCTGTTCGGCGGCATGGTGACGGCGCCGCTGGTGATGCCCGAGGTGATCACCGGTCTCTCCCTGCTGCTGCTGTTCGTGGCCATGGCCCAGCTGGTGGGTTGGCCCGCGGAGCGGGGCATGCTGACCATCTGGATAGCACATACCACCTTCTGTACCGCCTATGTGGCGATCGTGGTGTCGGCGCGGCTGCGGGAGCTGGATCTCTCCATTGAGGAGGCGGCCATGGACCTGGGTGCCAAGCCGTGGAAGGTGTTCTTCCTGATCACCATCCCGATGATCGCCCCGTCGCTGGCGGCGGGTGGCATGATGTCGTTTGCCCTGTCGCTGGATGACCTGGTGCTGGCGAGCTTCGTCTCCGGCCCGGGTTCGACCACCTTGCCGATGGAGGTGTTCTCGGCGGTGCGTCTCGGCGTGAAGCCCGAGATCAACGCCATCGCGAGTCTGATCCTGCTGTCGGTATCCCTGTTCACCTTCGGTAGCTGGTATCTGATGGCCCGGGCGGAGAAACGCCGCCGTGCCGAAATCGCCATGACCACCCAGATGCAGGCAGTTGCCTGACCTGCCCCGTGATAAGATCCGTATTCCCCCATCCGTCAGGAGAATGGAATGCGGATCTCCCTCTTCATCGGCCAGAGTGCTGAACTGAACCCAGAGCAGGCCCCTGGTCTCATCAGTGCCATCCACAAGCAGCCTGCCGACGCCCCTCTGTGGTGCGATTTCCTCGGCCTTCGCGGGGATGAGCAGAGCGACAGACGCCATCATGGCGGCCCGGATCGGGCCCTGCACCATTACCCTGTGGAGCACTACGCCTGGTGGAAAACCTGGCAAACCGCTCTGGGACTGCCTGTACCACGCACACCCTGGCAGCCTGCCGCCTTTGGCGAGAATCTCTCTGGTTCGGGGCTGACGGAGGCGCAGGCCTGCATTGGCGATGTCTATCGACTTGGGGAGGCGCTGATCCAGATAAGCCAGCCCAGATCCCCCTGTTTCAAGCTCAACCAGCGCTTTGGCTATGGCCAGCTCTCCCAGGTGATGCAGCTGAGTGGTCGCTGTGGCTGGCTGCTGCGGGTGCTGGAAGAGGGAAGGGTGGATCCGCAGGGGGAGCTGACACTGGTGGACAGACCCTACCCTGAGCTGACGGTGAAGCGCACCGCCGATATCCTGTTCAACCAGGCCCGCAATGAGGACGATCTGCAACTGCTGCTGGAGAACCCGGCGCTCTCTCCCAACTGGCGCCAGCATGCGGCCCATTGGCTTGAACATGGTGTGGTGGCGGATTGGAGCCGGCGTTTGCTGGGGCCGACCGAGTTCAGGTTGCCTCGACAGGGCTGAAGGCAGGCGGAAAGATACCTTGCGGCGTTTTTTACTGCGACTCGCTGAATTATTGAGCGTAAAGCCATTTTTTTAGAGTGAATGCAAAAAAAGGCTTGTGTCGGGTCGGGGCTTTCGGTAAATTCTCGCCCCGCAGACATCGGTGTGTAGCGCAGCTTGGTAGCGCACTTCGTTCGGGACGAAGGGGTCGGAGGTTCGAATCCTCTCACACCGACCACATTTGAAAAGGCCGCTCAATGAGCGGCCTTTTCGCATTTGGTTTGTTGAAGCAAAGCTGACATTTCCATTGTCGATTGCTTCTACTGCTCCGATCTCCCTCATTTGCCCAACTAAAAGGGCCACCGCTCGGTGGCCCCACTGGTGGAGTCTGATCCTGACTCCGGCACTCTAGATTGTGACAATCTCGTTATGGGTCTTGTCGATGGTGCCCTCCTTGCGCCCCAGGCGCTCATTCAGATATGCCAGTGTTGATGCCGCAATGCCTTGAAACCGTGTTGGGTTTGCAGGGCCGCATGCTTGGGGTACTCACTAATGAAATGTGCTATTCCCTCCATCAGTTGTGAACGCAGCGAAGACACGGGCTCATGCCAGGCTTGCAGGCAGAGATGACCAGGGATCAGCTGCTCTCGATACGCTTCCAGCAGTGATTCCGGCCAGGGCTCGATATGGGAATCGTGACGCAGTAAATAGTGGGCGGCGGGTTCACGGGCATAGATGAACTGAACTTGGGCCAGGTCGCGTTGGCTTAGCGTTTGGCTGCCGATATGGCAAGTCAGATATTTCCCCGTCTTCAGATTCAGGAAGTGACCGCGTTGCCGACAGGCAATGATGCGATACCAGGGTAGGGGTGAACAGAGAGAATACCCCTCCAGCTCCTGTTCCAACCAGTGACGGCACTCTGGGGTCTGCACTTCTTCGCGCATGGCCTCAAGTCGTGTCAGCAAGGCTCTGGATGGTTGGGTAGCCAGTATCGCGCTCATCGTCTGCAATCCTCCCTCTGCACAGAATCCCGACTTTCAGTATGGACCCTGAGCGGAGGAGGAGGTAAGAATTCTAATGATTAAAATCAGCTTAGAAGCGCACTTTTTATGCAATAAAAACCATTAGCCGACGAGGTAGGTGCCCGTGCCGAAGGCGATGTGGGTGCCCTCTTCGTTGTGCAGCTCCATGCGGGCGACCGCGACCTTGCTGCCTGCCCGGATGATGTGGGCGGTGGCGATGAACTCGTTGCCGCGACCGGGACGAAGATAGTCCACCCGCAGATCGATGGTGCCAAGCCGCGAGAAGCGCTCCTTGAGATAGCTGGGGGAGAAGTCCTCCAGCTCGTCGATGCAGGAGGCTGCGACTATCATGCCGCCCGCCACGTCGAGCAGGCTGGCGGTGACGCCGCCGTGCAGTATGTTGTGGAAAGGGTTGCCGATGAGCTTCTGTTCCATCTTGATGCGCAGCTCCACTTTATCGAAGTCGTAGTGGGTGACTTGCATGCCGATCAGCTTGTTGAAGGGCATCTTTTCGGCGAACAGGTTGGCTATGCCACTGAGCGCCATCTTCTTGAGCATCTGTTTCATTCCTTGAGTCCGCCCTGTCATCAAAGCCGAGTAAAAACTCCAGCCAGTCTGCAACAGTTCTTTAACAGTCGCAATGGCAGGTTTATTGTGGGCGGCGGCTGCTTTAGAATGGCGACCCCAAAGGAGAGCCCATGACCGCGATTGCCGAAACCCTGCCAGATCCCCAGCCAGAGAGTCCGCTTGCCCTGCTGCAGGCGGTCTTCGGCTATCAGCAGTTCCGGCCGGGTCAGTTCGAGATCATCGAGCAGATCGTCGCGGGGCGCGATGCGCTGGTGCTCAAGCCCACCGGCGGTGGCAAGTCGCTCTGCTACCAGATCCCGGCGCTGCTGCGGCCCGGGCTCGGGGTGGTGGTCTCTCCACTCATTTCGCTGATGAAGGATCAGGTTGACAGCCTGCGCGCCAACGGCGTGGCGGCGGTCTACATCAACTCGGCCCTGAGCCGGGAGGAGATGATCCAGAACTTTGCCGCCATGCGCCGAGGCGAGATCAAGCTGGTTTATGTTTCCCCCGAGCGTTTGCTGCAGCACGAGTTCATGGACCGGTTGGCGGAGCTGCCGCTCGGCCTGTTCGCCATCGACGAGGCGCACTGCGTCTCCCAGTGGGGGCACGATTTTCGGCCGGAATATGCGGCGCTGGGACGGCTCAAGCAGTGGTTCCCCCAGGTGCCCGTGGTGGCGCTCACCGCCACCGCCGACGAGGCGACCCGCAGCGACATGCTGCACCGGCTGGAACTGAACGATCCCTTCATCCACACCGCCAGCTTCGATCGGCCCAATATCCGCTACAGCCTGGTGGAAAAGTTCAAGGCGGCCGAGCAGCTGCTGCGCTACGTGCAGAGCCAGAAGGGCAACTGCGGCATCGTCTACTGCTCCAGCCGCAACCGGGTGGAGGAGGTGGCCGAGCGGCTCTCCCGCCACGGCTGCAAGGCGGCACCCTATCATGCAGGGCTGCCGCTGGAGCTGCGCCAGCAGACCCAGGAAGCCTTCCTCAAGGATGACATCGAGATCGTGGTGGCGACGGTGGCGTTCGGCATGGGCATCGACAAGCCCAACGTGCGCTTCGTGGTGCACTACGACATCCCGAAGAACATCGAATCCTACTATCAGGAAACCGGCCGAGCCGGGCGTGACGGCACTCCCGCGGAGGCGCTGCTGCTCTACGATCCCGCCGACATCGGTCGGGTGCGCCGGCTGCTCGACAACATCGAAAACCCCCAGCAGTTGCAGGTGGAGCAGTACAAGCTCAACGTGATGGCGGCCTTCGCCGAGGCGCAGACCTGCCGCCGTCAGGTGCTGCTCAACTACTTCGGCGAGTACAACGACAAGCCGTGCGGCAACTGCGACATCTGCCTCGATCCACCCCAGAGCTATGACGGCACCGAAGATGCCCGGAAGGCGCTCTCCTGCGTCTGGCGGGTGGGACAGAATTTCGGGGTGGGTTATGTGGTGGAGGTGCTGCGCGGTTCGCTCAATCAGCGCATCAAGGATCACGGTCACGACAAGCTCTCGACCTACGGCATCGGCAAGGATCAGAGCCACGAATACTGGATGAGCGTCATCCGCCAGCTGATCCACAAGGGGTTGCTGACCCAGAACATCACCCGCAATCTGGTGTTGCAGCTGACCGAAGCGGCCCGACCCGTGCTGCGTGGCGAGATGAAGCTGGAACTGGCAGTCCCCCGCCTGCAGCCCATCTCCAGTCGCAAGGAGAAGCGCAACGGCCTGCTCGACAACGCCAACTATGACAAGCGGCTGTTCAAGGAGCTGCGCGCCCTGCGCAAGCAGATCGCCGAGGATGAAGAGGTGCCGCCCTATGTGGTGTTCAACGACGCCACCCTGGTTGAGATGGCACAGCTCATGCCGATGACCGAGGAGGAAATGCTGGCGGTCAACGGTGTCGGTCACCGCAAGCTGGAGCGCTTCGGTGAGGCCTTTATGGACCTGATCATCGACTACTGCCGCCGGTAGGGTCGGCCCAGGTAGACCTTGTCATCGACCGCTGCAGGCCCAGGCCGGTAGGCTGGCACAACAAGTAGGCTGGCACAACAAACAGTGGAAAGGCGCCCGTTGGTCGGCGCCATGCATTATTTGAGGCTGGCGTAATAGGCCGCCAGATTCTCCATGTCCGCCTCGGTCAGCATCGCCATGAAGGGAACCATCAGTGGCTCGGTACGGGAACCCTCCTTGAACGCCTTCATCTGCTTGAGCAAATAGGCCTGGTTCTGGCCCGCGAGGTGGGGGTAGGTCGGGACGCTCGCCTTGCCATCCGCGCCATGACAGGCGGCACAGACCACGGATTTGGCCTTGCCTGCGTCTATGTCGGCCGCCTTGGCCTGATGGCCCCAGGCAAGCGCCAGCAGGGGCAGGGTATAGACCCACTTTTGCATCGTCTTCTCCTTGAAATGAATAATCGTGATCGCCTGTTAGCCTCGACGAGCCGACGGCGGTATAAAGAGTGACACGAGCATACGCAGGGACAACCCCCATCACCATGAAGTTGATCAACACTTTTGCCACCGAACTCCCCTGGGCTTGCGAGCCTGTTGCCCCGCAGCCGCTGCATGGCCCCAGATTGCTGCATCTGAACCGTGCGCTGCTTGGGGAGCTGGGGCTCGGGGAGGTGAGCGAGGCGCAGTGGCTCGCTTGTTGCGGCCAGGGGCAGCCCCTGCCGGGTATGCAGCCGATGGCCCAGGTCTATGCGGGCCACCAGTTCGGTGGTTACAGCCCGCGCCTCGGGGATGGCCGCGCCCTGCTGCTGGGGGAGCAGCTGGCGCCGGATGGCAGCCGCTGGGACCTGCACCTCAAAGGGGCGGGCAAGACGCCATTCTCCCGCTTCGGCGACGGCCGTGCCGTGCTGCGATCCAGCATTCGCGAGTACCTGGCTTCCGAGGCGCTGCATGCCCTCGGCATTCCCACCACCCGGGCTCTGGTGCTGCTGGGCAGTGACGAGCCTGTCTACCGGGAGCAGGTGGAGAGCGGGGCGACCGTGCTGCGCACCGCGCCGAGCCATCTGCGCTTCGGTCACTTCGAGTATTTCGCCTGGAGCGGACAGGGGGAGAAGATCCCGGCCCTCATCGACTATGCGCGGCGTTACCACTTCCCCGAGCTGACCGATGGCGCCGAGCTGTTTGCCGAAGTTGTGCGCCGCACCGCGCGGCTCATCGCCAAGTGGCAGGCGGCGGGGTTCTGTCACGGGGTGATGAACACCGACAACATGTCCCTGCTCGGGCTGACCCTGGATTACGGCCCCTACGGTTTCATCGACGCCTATGTGCCGGACTTCGTCTGCAACCACTCGGATCCGGATGGTCGCTATGCGCTGGATCAGCAGCCTGCGGTCGGATACTGGAACCTGCAGAAGCTGGCACAGGCGCTGGCCGGCCATGTGGATGGCGACGCGCTCGCGTCGGCCCTGGCCCAGTACGAGCACCAGCTGATGTTGCACTACTCCGAGCTGATGCGCGCCAAGCTGGGGCTGGCGGTGTGGGAAGAGGAGGATCCGGCGCTGTTCCGCGAGTTGTTCCGGCTGCTGGCGGCGCACAAGGTGGATTACCACCTCTTCCTGCGACGGCTGGGGGAATTGACCGCTCAGGGTGACTGGCCCGCCAGCCTGCTGGCCCTGTTGCCCGATCCTGCCGTCTGGCAGGGGTGGCTTGAGGCCTATCGGGCACGCCTCGCCCGGGAAGGGAGCGTGGATGGTGTGCGCAAGGGGCAGATGGACGCGGTCAATCCCAAGTATGTGCTGCGCAACGCTCTGGCCCAGCAGGTGATAGAGGCGGCTGAACGGGGCGACATGGCGCCGTTCGAGCGGCTGTTTGTGGCCCTGCAGCACCCCTATGATGACCAACCCGAATACGAGGATCTCGCCACCCCGCATCCGGGCTGGTATTGCGGGGGCGAGCTCTCGTGCAGCAGTTGAGGAGCCGCAGATGAACTGGCGTATCACGCAGACAGACAGGGAAGCCGGGGTGGTGATGCTGACCTGCCCGGGCCTTGACTGGGACAGCTTCCCGACTCTGGCCGAGGTCCTGTTGCAGGAGTGGGAGCTGGCGGCACTCGAGCGGGAGTGGGGGGCGGATCGCCACAGCTGGCTGCTGGAGTTTGAAGGCAGCCGCTTTCGGCTCGAGTACGAACATTACAGTGGCTGCTGGCTGGCGGCGGTGCAGCCGGACGACGCGGAGGCGCTGCTCTGGCTGGCTCGGCAGTCCCGGGAGTGAGCTTGGCGTGCGATGCGAGTCAATCCCTTGAGATAACCGCATAAAGATTGAACTATCAATTTGGGGGCGTATAATCTCGCCCCTTGATTATCGCCATGGTGGCGATATGGGTTCCCTAACCCCATTAACCAAAAAGGTCACAATATGAACCTGACTCCGGCTCAGTACCAGACGGCACTGATGCGTCTCTCATTGTTCCACATCCTGATCATTGCCAGTAGCAACTACCTGGTGCAGCTGCCGATCACCATCTTTGGCTTCCACACCACCTGGGGTGCCTTCAGCTTCCCGTTCATTTTCCTGGCCACCGATCTGACGGTGCGGATCTTCGGCGCAGGCCTGGCGCGCAAGATCATCCAGACCGTGATGCTGCCGGCATTGACCGTGTCCTACGTGCTCTCGGTGCTCTTCTTCGAAGGGAGCTTCCAGGGGGTGGGCAATCTGGCAGAGTTCAATCTCTTTGTTGCCCGGATCGCGTTAGCCAGCTTTATGGCCTATCTGGTGGGCCAGTTCATGGATGTGGTGGTGTTCAACCGCCTGCGCCTGCTGAAAGCCTGGTGGGTGGCACCGGCGGCCTCCACCCTGTTCGGCAATCTGGTGGATACCATCGCCTTCTTCAGCATCGCCTTCTGGCGCAGCACAGATCCCTTCATGGCCGAGCACTGGGTCGAGATCGCGACCGTAGATTACGTATTCAAGTTGCTGATAAGTCTGGGGTTGTTTGTGCCGCTTTACGGTGTGCTGCTGCGCTATCTCAGCCGCAAGCTGGTGGGGGAGGCCGGATTGGCTGGCCTGCAAGCTGCTACGCGACAAGCCTGACGAGATTGACCACCCCCAGGGGTGGTCAATTTTTTTGCATTTTTGGCAAATAAGAGTTGCCAAGTTAAATGAGAATGATTATTGTTACCTTGTTTTCCGGGAAAGACTTCATTTGTTCCAACGTGATGGACTTCTTGTGAAGGCACGACATTGCTCACATTGCTTCCAGTTAAGGGGCCAGTAGTTTACTGGCCCTCTTTTTTTGCGTCTTTTCCGCCATCAGCGGGCATAAAAAATGGGAGCCAGGGCTCCCATTTTCACTCAGCGCTGTTTACTCGATGTCGAGGGCATCGGGGGAGAGGATCACCCCAGTGGTATCGGCATAGAGGTGGTCATCCGGCAGGAAGGTGACGCCGCCGAAGTTGACCGGCAGATCGGTTTCCCCGATATCCTTGCTGTCGGCGCCCACCGGAATGGCCGCCAGGGCCTGAATGCCGATGTCGAGATCTTCCAGGATATCGACCTCACGGACGCAACCGTAGCAGACGATCCCTTCCCACTCATTTTCCGCCGCCGTGGTGGCGATCTCGCTGTCGATCAGGGCACGACGCATGGAGCCGCCACCGTCGATCAACAGCACGCGACCAACGCCGTTCTCCTTGACCAGTTCACGGATAAGACCGTTCGATTCGAAGCATTTGACTGTGGTGATGACGCCGCCGAAAGAGGCGCGGCCGCCGAAGGAGCAGAGCATGGGTTCGAGCACATCCACCATGTCCTGATAGATGTCGCACAGTTCTGAAGTGTTGTATTCCATTGTGTCAGATCCACCGCTGGAAACAGGTGGATCCAGTATAAGGAGTGGGGTTGGCATTTCAACGACTATTCCTTGCCCAGTGGCGGGAAATGCCGTTTTTGCGCGAAAGCGGCCCCGCGTCATGGCAGGAGCCGCAGACGGTCAGCCTCGGGCCCTAGAGCAGGAACAGGGTCGCCAGCCCCAGGAAGATGAAGAAGCCGCCGGTGTCGGTGATGGCGGTGATCATCACGCTGGCCCCCACCGCCGGGTCGCGCCCCAGCCGGCTCATGGTCATGGGGATGATGACCCCCATCAGGGCCGCCACCAGCAGGTTGAGGATCATGGCGAGCGTCATCACGCCTCCCAGCGCCGCATCCTGATAGAGCAGGAAGGTGGCGATGCCCATGATGCCGCCCCACACCAGGCCGTTGATCAGGGCCACCCCCAGCTCGCGCCACAGCAGGAAGGAGACGTTGCCGGTCTGGATATGCTGCAGCGCCAGCGCCCGCACTATCATGGTGATGGTCTGGTTGCCGGTGTTGCCGCCGATCCCCGCGACGATGGGCATCAGCGCCGCCAGAGCCACCAGCTGGGAGATGGTGTGCTCGAACAGGCCGATCACCCGCGATGCCACGAAGGCGGTGCAGAGATTGATGGCGAGCCAGGCCCAGCGGGTCTTGACCGCCTTGGAGACGGGGGCGAACACGTCCTCCTCTTCACTGATCCCCCCCATGCGGCGCAGGTCGGTGTCGCTCTCCTCATAGACCAGGTCCACCACCTCGGCGACGGTGAGCCGTCCCATCAGCTTGCCCCTGGCATCCACCACGGCGGCGGAGACCAGGTCGTCCCGCTCGAAGGTGCGGGCGGCGGCCTCGTCGTTGTCTTCCGGATCGAAGGTGACCGGATCCTTCTCCATCGCGTCGCTCACCAGGGTTTCGGGCTTGTGCAGCAGCACGGCGGTGAGGGGCAGCTCCCCCTGCAGCCGGTTGCGCCGATCGGTGACGAACAGCTTGTCGGTGTTCTCGGGGATCTGGCCGCGTAGGCGCAGATAGCGCTGGACGGTGGCCAGGGTCACGTCGGGCCGCACCGTGATGAGCTCGAAGTCCATCATGGCGCCGACCGTGTGCTTGCCGTAGCGGATCACCTCCCGCACCTTGTCCCTGTCCACCGGCGCCATGGAGGTGAGCAGCCGCCCCATCAGGTTGCGGGGCAGGTGCTGGCCCAGGTAGATCTGATCGTCGATGTCGAGGGTGCTCAGGGCGTGCAGCAGCTCTTTGTCGCTCATGCCGCTGATGAGGCTGTCCCACACCGTCTCCGACGCTTCCACCAGGATCTGGCCGTGCTTGTCTGCATCCACTTGCTGCCACAGCACGTGGCGCTCGTCCGGCGGCAGGGACTCCAGCGCATCGGCGATATCGGCGGCGGGCAGGCTGTTGACCAGCCGGGTCAGCTCGCTGGTCTGATCCCGAAGCGCTGCGTCCTGCTCCCCTTGCGGGTCGAGCAGGCTCTCGGTGAGGGCGTCATCGGCCAGCAGCAGCGTGAGGATGCGGGCTCTGTCGTGTTCACGCTGTTTGGCGCTGTTCTTGGGGGGGAGGGACATTAAGCAGAATTCCTGAATTCGGTGATCCGGCGGACAGTCCCCATAGGATACCAGACTCAAAACAAGAGGTTATGATAGTAAATGCAGAAAAAGAAACGCCACCCGAGGGTGGCGTTGGAATGGATGCAGCGATCAGGCCGAGGCCAGGGCCACGTCTGTGGCGCCTCCTTGCCCGAACCAGGCAAGCTGGTCGGCCAGGGTCACCACCGAGCCCACCATGATCAGCGCCGGACTCTCGACCCCTACCGCCAGCTCGGGCAGCTCATCAAGGGTGCCGCGAATGACCCGCTGGCAGGGCTGGGTGCCGCGCTCGATCAGCGCCACCGGGGTGTCGCCTGCCTTGCCGTGGGCCAGCAGCTGTTCACGGATGGTGGTGCAGGATGAGAGCCCCATGTAGAAGACCAGCGTTTGCCGATCTTTGGCCAGCAGCGGCCAGTCGAGATCCCGGGCACCCCCCTTGCCGTGGGCGGTGACGAAGCGCACGCTCTGGGCGTGGTCGCGGTGGGTCAGCGGAATGCCGGCGTAGGCGGCGCAGCCGCTGGCCGCCGTGATCCCCGGCACCACCTGAAAGCCGATGCCAGTGCCGACCAGTGTCTCCAGCTCCTCGCCGCCACGGCCGAAGATAAAGGGGTCGCCCCCCTTCAGCCGCACCACCCGCTGTCCCTTCTTCGCCTCCTCCAGCAACAGCTGGTTGATCCCCTCCTGCGGCACGCAGTGGTTGCCCGCCTGCTTGCCGACGAAGATGCGTTTGGCGTCGCGGCGCACCAGCGCCATCACCTCGTCGGAGACCAGCCGGTCATAGACCACCACGTCCGCCTGCTGCATCTGGCGCAGGGCGTGCAGGGTGAGCAGACCCGGATCGCCAGGGCCGGCACCGACCAGCACCACCTCGCCAGCGCTCTGGCTTTCGTCGGCAAACAGATTGTCGGCCAGCTGGTGGGCAGAGGCGCTATCCCCCCGAGCCAGCGCCTGACCGAGCCGATCCGCCCCGAGCAGCCGTTCCCAGAAGCGGCGCCGCTCGCCCATGCTGGCGAAGCGCGTCTTGACCCGCTCCCGCAGGCTGCCGGCGAAGGCCGCGACGGCACCCAGATGCTGGGGCAGCAGGGCTTCGAGTTTCTCCCGCAGCAGTCGGGCCAGCACCGGGGCCTTGCCGCCGGAGGAGATGGCCACCATCAGCGGCGAGCGGTCGATGATCGACGGCATGATGAAGCTGGAGCGTTTCGGGTCATCCACCACGTTGGCAAAGATCCGCGCCTGATTGGCGCTCTGGTAGACCAGCGCATTCACCTCGCGCCGATCTGTAGCGGCTACCACCAGCCACTTGCCCGCCAGTTGCTGCGGCGCAAATTCACCGGCCAGCCACTCGATGGTCCCGTTGGCAGCCAGTTCCGCCAGCTCGGGGTCGAGATCGGGCGCGACCACGGTGAGCTGGGCTCCGGCATCCAGCAGCAGGCGCGCCTTGCGCTCTGCTACCTCGCCGCCGCCGACCAGCAGCACGGGTTTGTTGTCGAGTCGGCAAAAGATGGGCAAGTAGTCCATGGGGCCTCCTGATCAGGCGGTTTGGGTCTGGCTGGCAGTGGTGGTGGTCTCGCTCAGCGCGACCGGGCGCTCGGCCTTGGGGGTGGCATACCAGTAGCCGAGGCCCATGAAGAGGGCGCCGGAGACGGTGTTGCCCAGGGTTACCCACAGCAGGTTGTGGCCGATGCCGCCCAGGGTGTAGGCCTCGGAGTGGGCACCGAACCAGGAGAGGGCAAACAGGGTCATGTTGGCGACCGAGTGCTCGTAGCCGGAGGCGATGAAGGCGAGCAGGCACCACCAGATGGCGATGAACTTGGCGGCACCCTCGGTGCGCAGCGCCATCCAGATGGCGAGGCAGACCAGCCAGTTGCAGAGGATCCCCTTCATAAACAGGGTCAGCGCCGGGGCCTGGGTTTTGGCCAGCGCCACCTTGTGCGCCAGACTGCCCGCATCCGGCAGCAGGCTGCCGCCGTAGGAGTAGATGAGCGCCACCACGATGGAGCCAATCAGGTTGCCCACCCAGGTCTGCGGCAGGATGCGCAGCAGGTCGGCCATGGTGATCTTGCCCGTCTTCACCCCGAAGGTGAGGAACATGGTGTGGCCGGTGAACAGCTCGGAGCCGGCGATGATCACCAGCGTCAGGGCGATGCCGAAGGTGGCCCCCATCACCAGCGGCCGGATGGCGGGATCCACCAGATTGCCGAGGGTGAAGATGAGGATGATGCCGAGGCCCACATAGGCCCCCGCCATGGCGGAGCTGAGCCAGAAGCCGAGCTTGTCGCTGCGCTCGAAGCGGTTGATGCGGGCCGCGTTGGTGGCGCACTTGTTGATGGTTTCGGTATACATCTTTGTTTCCTTCAAGAGGGCCGCCCGCGGGCAGCCCTGACTGTTTTTTAACCCCCTCCCTGCCTCCCCCTTGTCAAGGGGGAGGGGCTTTTTGCTCCCTCCCCTGTGAAGGGGAGGGCCGGGGTGGGGTCTGGTGTTAGACGGCGACCCAGACCTGCTGGTCGCGCACTTCAACGGGGTATCCCCGTACCTACATAGATCTGGGGGTTGTCGACATCAGACGGCGACCCAGACCTGCTGGTCGCGTACTTCAACGGGATAGCTCTGCACCGACATGGCGGGGTTGTCGAAACAGTGGCCATCGCTCAGGCGAAAGCGCTGCTTCTTGAGCGGGCTGGCGACCCAGAGATCGCCGTCGTGTTCGCAGATCAGGCCCCGCGACAGCACGTTGGCGGCGAAGAAGGGATCCCGGTTGTCGATGGCGAACACCTCGGCGGCCGCGCTCGGGCGGAACAGGGCAATCTGGCGACCCTCAATGAGTGCGCAGACACCGGTTCCCGGCAGGATGTCGTTGAGTTGGCAGGCAAGTTTCATCATTTGGTTTCCACCTCGATCTGGTAGACGGGGATGCGCTCGGCCGGAGTGGCGGGTCTGTGCTGGTCGCGCTCGGCGACGAACTGGACGTCCGGATCGCGCTTGTCGCTGTTGATGAAGTGGCTGAAACGCTTGAGCGCTTCCTCTTCGTTGAGGGTGCGCGACCATTCGCACTCGTAGCTGTCGATGAGGGTCTGGATATCGCGCTCTAGCGTCTCGGCCAGCCCCAGCTTGTCATCGACGATCACCTCGCGCAGATAGTCGACGCCCCCTTCCAGGTTGCCGAGCCAGACCGAGGTGCGCTGCAGTTTGTCGGCGCTGGTGACGTAAAACATCATAAAGCGGTCGATCAGCTTGATCAGGGTCTCGCGGTCGAGGTCAGACGCCAGCAGATCGGCGTGGCGCGGTTTCATGCCGCCGTTGCCGCCTACATAGAGGTTCCAGCCCGCGTCGGTGGCGATGATGCCGACATCCTTGCCCTGTGCTTCCGCACATTCACGGGTGCAGCCGGAGACGCCGAACTTCATCTTGTGGGGGGTACGAATGCCCTTGTAGCGGTTCTCGAGGAAGACCCCGAGGCCGACGCTGTCCTGCACGCCGAAGCGGCACCAGGTGCTGCCGACGCAGGTCTTGGCCATGCGCAGCGCCTTGGCGTAGGCCTGACCGGTCTCGAAGCCCGCTGCCAGCAGCTTGCGCCAGATGGCGGGCAGATCATCCTTCTGGGCCCCGAACAGGCCGATGCGCTGGGCGCCGGTGATCTTGGTGTAGAGCTTGTAGTCGCGGGCCACTTCGGCCACCGCCAGCAGCCCTTCCGGGGTCACCTCGCCACCGGCCATGCGCGGGATGACGGAGTAGGTCCCGTCCTTTTGCATGTTGCCGAGGAAGATGTCGTTGGTGTCCTGCAGAGGTGTGTTAAGCGGGCTCAACACGTAGTCGTTCCAGCAGGAGGCGAGGATGGAGCCGACCGTCGGTTTGCACACCTCGCAGCCATGGCCCTGGCCATGTTTGGCCAGCAGCTCGTCGAAGCTCTTGATCCCCTCCACCTTGACCAGGTGGAACAGCTCCTGACGGGAGTGGGGGAAGTGGGCGCAGAGGTGGTTGTTGACCTCGATGCCCTGTTTCACCAGTTCGGCGTTGAGCACCTTACTGATGAGCGGCACGCAGCCGCCGCAGCCGGTACCGGCCTTGGTCTGCTGCTTGATGGCTGCCAGGGTGGTGTGGCCCTCGGCCACCGCCTTGGCGATGTCGCCCTTGGAGACGTCGAAGCAGGAGCAGATCTGGGCGCTTTCCGGCAGGGCATCCACCCCCAGGGTCGGCTTGGCACCGGCGTAGGCGGGCAGGATCAGGGTGTCCGGGTGGCTCGGCAGGGGCAGAGCGTTGAGCATCATCTGCAGCAGGTTGCCGTAATCCTCCACGTCACCCACCAGCACGGCGCCGAGCAATCGGCTGTTGTCTTCGCTCACCACTATCTTCTTGTAGACGCCGGCCTGGTCGTCCTGGAACACATAGCTGTGGCTGCCCGGGGTGCGGCCGTGGGCATCGCCGATGGAGCCGACGGAGACGCCGAGCAGCTTGAGCTTGGCGCTCATGTCCGCCCCTTCGAAGCGGCTGTCGCCGCCCTGCAGGTGGTCGACGGTGATCTGGGCCATCTTGTAGCCCGGTGCCACCAGGCCGAAGAAGCGACCCTGCCAGGCGGCGCACTCGCCGATGGCATAGATGTCGGAATCGGAGGTGAGGCAGTGATCGTCGATGACGATGCCGCCGCGCTCGGCGATGGCGAGATCGCCGTAGCGACCGAGGGTGTCTTGCGGGCGGATGCCGGTGGAGAAGACCACCACGTCCACTTCCAGCTGGCTGCCGTCGGCGAAGGCGAGGCGGTGTTTCGCCTGCTCGCCGCCATGCATCAGGATCTCGCTGGTGCTCTTGCTGGTGTGTACCTGCACGCCCATGGATTCAATCTTGCGGCGCAGCAGCTGGCCGCCCTGACCGTCGAGCTGCTCGGCCATCAGTACCGGAGCAAACTCCACCACATGGGTCTCGAGACCCAGCGCCTTGAGGGCGCCGGCGGCTTCGAGGCCAAGCAGACCGCCCCCGATCACCACCCCGCTCTTGCCGCTCTTGGCGGCGCTGCGGATGGCTTTCAGATCCTCGATGGTGCGATAGACGAAGCACTCGTGGTGCTGACTGCCCGCAATGGGCGGCACCCAGGGGTAGGAGCCGGTGGCCAGCACCAGCTTGTCGTACTCGACCACTGTGCCCTTGTTGGAATGCACTTCGCGGTTGGCCCTGTCGATTTTTTTCACCGCTTCGCCGAGCAGCAGGCGGATGCCGTGCTTGTCGTAGAAGCCGGGTTTGACGAGGGAGAGATCTTCGCTGGTGTGATGGGTGAAGTAGGAGGAGAGATGGACGCGATCGTAGGCGGGACGGGGTTCTGCACCGAAGACGGTGATCTCGTAGCGGCCCGGATCGGCCCGCTCGATCAGCTCTTCGATGAAGCGGTGCCCCACCATGCCGTTGCCCACAACGACCAGTCTGACTTTGCTCATAGTTGCCTCAAGTTTGGAGTAATAAAACATCATTCTGGGGCTAGGCTACCCAGTCGGCAGAGGTGGGCGATTGATGCAAATCAAGTGTCTATTTATATATCTCCTTAGGGGTAATTCGAGAAAATTCAGTACTATACAAAAATAGGTATACCAGTTAATGATTTCTGCGTTAGCTCGGGGTGAGGGATGGTGGAGGGTAAGCCCGGTTTACCAACTGCCGGGGAGTGAAAACTTATGTCGGAAAAAGGCCGGTCTCGCACTGGGCGAGACCGGCATCAGCTGATCAAGGCGGCACGTCAGGCGATATGGCGGCGGAACATGGCGAGCGCCAGCGACAGGGTGACGCCGGCGATGGCGAGCAGCGGCCAGAGCAGGGGCCAGGCGGCCGACCAGTCGAACCCCTTGAGGAAGACCCCCTTGAGCAGCACGATGAAGTGGGTGAGGGGGTCGATGGCTGCCAGCCACTGGAACACCTGCGGCATGTTCTCCACCGGCGAGATGTAGCCCGAGAGGATCACCGCCGGGACGGTGAAGGAGAAGACCCCGAGAAAGGCCTGCTGCTGGGTCGAGCAGAACGAGGAGATGAAGAGCCCGATCCCGGCCAGTGCCAGCCCGTAGCAGACCATGCCCGCCATCAGCAGGCTGAGGCTGCCGGCAAAGGGGAGGTGAAAGACAAAACGGGCGGCCAGCGCGACTATGCATCCTTGCCCCACCGCCACCATGATGCCGGGCACCGCCTTGCCCGCCATGATCCAGCCCGCGGTGAGGGGCGAGACCAGCAGCTGATCAAAGGTGCCCTCTTCCCGCTCCCGCGCCACCGAGAGGGCGGTGACAATCAGACAGCCGGTGGTGGTGATGATGGCCACCAGCGCCGGCAGGATATGCCAGTGGAACTCGACGTTGGGGTTGTAGAGGTTACGTACCGCCAGCTCGGGTTGCCCCTTGCCCTCACTTTGCCAGCGGGCGATCACCTGACTGATGTAGCCCGCCGCCACCTGACCACCGTTGGAGCGGCGGCCATCGATAATCAGCTGCACCTTGGCCGGTTCGCCCCGCGCCAATCGGCGCGAAAAATCCCCCGGAATAATCAGCCCGAGCAGTGCCTGTTGCCCGGTGATGGCCGCGGTCATGCCCGCCTCGCCTTGCACCGGGATGATGGTGGTGAAGGCGGGCATATGGGTGAGGCGCTCCAGCAGCTCGCGGCTCTGGGCACCGCCATCCTGGTTGTAGATGGCCAGCGTGTTGCCGGTCACCTCCAGAGTGGCGGCGAACGGGAAGAGGGCGGTTTGCAGCAGCACCGGCATGATGAGCAGAAAGCGCCCCTGAGTATTGCCCATCAGGGCCTGCAGCTCTTTTCGGATCAGCCACCAGAGTCGGATCAGCATGGGTTACTCCAGGGTGCGCCGCGTCTTGCGGGCGGTCAGGGCTAGCCAGAAACCCGCCAGCAGCAGCAGACAGAAACCGTTGACCAGCAGGATCGAGAAGACGCTGCCCGCCTGATAGAGGGTCTGCAGGGAGCTCGCGAAGTAGCGGGCCGGAATGAGGTGGGTGATGGCCCGAAGCCAAGGCGGCATGCTGGCGATCTCGAACACGAAGCCCGACAGCATCACGGCGGGCAAAAAGGCGGCGATCAGCGCCGCCTGCGCGGCATTGAACTGGCTGCGCATCACGGTAGAGAGGAACAGCCCGAGCCCGAGGGCGCTGCCGAGAAAGACGCTGGTGACCAGAAAGAGCAGCAGCAGGGAGCCGCGCCACGGCACCGCCATCACCGCCACCGAGAAGAGCAGGCAGAGCAGCATGGCGATGATGCCAAGGCCATAGTAGGGCAGCAGCTTGGAGAGCAGCAGCTCCCCCTTGGTGACCGGGGTGGCGAGCAGCGCCTCCATGGTGCCGCGCTCCCACTCCCGCGCCACCACCAGCGAGGTGAGCAGGGCCCCAATGATGGTCATTACCACCGCAATGGAGCCCGGCACCAGAAAGTTGCGGCTCACCAGCGCCGGGTTGAACCAGGCGCGGCTCTCTATCGACACGGGCATGGCGACCCCTTCGCCCGCGAGCCACCCCTGCCAGATCCCCTGCACATAGTTGGTGACGAAGTTGGCGGTGTTGGGCTCGGAGCCGTCGGTCAGCAGCAGCGCCTGTGGCGTGCCATTACCCTGACCGGCCAGCGCGCGGGAGAAGCCGTCGTCGATTACCAGCAGGCCGCGGATCTCGCCACGGGCCAGAGTGGCGAGCAGGGACTCCTTGCTCGGGCCGCTGTGGATCTCCAGCGCGGTAGAGCCGCGCAGGGCCTGCTCCAGCCGCACCGCCGGGGCGCCGCTGTCGGTGCGCCAGATGCCGAGGCGCAGATGGTCCACATCCAGATTGATGGCGTAACCCATTACCACCAGCAGTACCACCGGCATGATGAAGGCGATGAGGATGCTGCTCGGGTCACGGACGATTTGCAGCGTCTCCTTGCGGCAGAGGGCCAGCAGTCGCCGACGGTTGATGCTCATGCTTCCTCCTCGCTGGCCCGCTCGACCAGGGTGATAAAGGCCTCTTCCATTGTTGGCAAAGAACAGGTCGGCAAGGAGCCGGTTGGCAAAGAGGTCGCCGCCTCTTTGGCGGCCAGCCCCTTGAGATCGTCCGGGGTGCCGAGGGCCAGCAGCTTGCCGCGATAGATGAGGGCAATGCGGTCGCAATACTCCGCCTCATCCATAAAGTGGGTGGTGACCAGCACGGTGACGCCGTGGTCGGCCAGCGCGTTGATGTGCGACCAGAACTCGCGCCGGGTCACCGGATCGACCCCGGAGGTGGGCTCGTCGAGGAACAGCAGCGGCGGCTCGTGCAGCAGGGCGCAGGCCAGCGATAAGCGCTGGCGCAGGCCGAGCGGCAGGGATTCCGCCTTCTGATCGAGCCAGGGGGCGAGGGCAAAGGCAGTCACCATGGCATCGATCCGCGTCTGCTGGTAGCGGCCGAACAAGCCGTAGATACCGGCGAAGAAGGAGAGGTTCTGGGCCACGGTGAGCTGCTTGTAGAGGGAGAACTTCTGCGCCATGTAGCCGAGGCGCTGGCGCGCTGCCGAGGGGCTGTGGGCCAGATCGATGCCGGTCACCAGCGCCTGCCCCTCGCTCGGGCGCAGCAGGCCGCACTCCATCTTGAAGGTGGTGGACTTGCCCGCCCCGTTGGGGCCGAGCAGGCCGAAGATCTCGCCGCGGCGCACCGCAAAGCTGACATCATCGGTGGCGGCAAAATCGCCGAAGCGCTTGGTGAGGTGGCGCGCCTCGATCACCGCCTCGGGGGAGACCCCCTGCGGCAGTTCCGCTTCCCGCATCCCCGCCGCCAGACTCGACTCCCCGCCGGGGCCGCCGCCGAGCAGGTCGATAAAGGCATCCTCCAGCCGGGGCTGGGCCGGTTGAAAGGCGCCGTTGGCAAGATGCAGCTCCGCCAGCGGCGGGGGCGTCATGCCCGGGTGCAGCAGCAGGCGAACCCGCTCCCCCGCCACCGCGCCATCCATCACCGCCGGGTGAGCCAGTGCCCGGCGCAGCAGGGCGCGCCGCTCGCGGCCATCCAGTTGCCCCGCCTCCAGCAGCCAGCAGCGGCTGGCCATGGCTCCCATCAGATCGGCCGGGGTGCCGCTGGTGCGCACCTCGCCATCCGCCATCAGCAGCACGTGGTCGCACAGCTCCGCCTCATCGAGATAGGCGGTACTCCAGAGCACCGTCATCCCCCCTTTTGCCAGCTCGCGCACCATCTGCCAGAGGGCGCGGCGGGAGATGGGATCGACCCCGACCCCGGGTTCGTCGAGCAGCAGCACATCCGGGGTGCCGAGCAGCGCGCAGGCCAGCCCGAGTTTCTGCTTCATCCCGCCAGAGAGCTTGCCCGCCGGCCTTGCGGTGAAGCGGGCGAGATCGGTGAAAGCGAGCAGCCGCGCGAAGGTGGGCGTGCGTTCGGGCTCCAGTACGCCGCGCAAGTCAGCGTAGAGGGTGAGGTTCTCCAGCACGCTGAGATCCTCGTAGAGGCCGAACTGCTGGGGCATGTAGCCGAGGCGCTGACGCAGCAGATCCCCCTCGCTCACCGGGTCCAGCCCCAGCACCCGGATGGTGCCTGCTTCCGGGATCAGCAGACCGGCCAGCAGGCGCAGCAAAGTGCTCTTGCCCGCGCCGTCGGGGCCGACCAGCCCGGTGATGCCACCGGTCGGAATGGTGGCCGAGATGGCGTTGAGGGCGACCCGATCGCCAAAGCGTTTGGTGAGCCCCTCGAGGGAGATGGCGCAGCTCATGGGGCCAGCCTGACGGTGACCGGCATCCCTTGGCGCAGGGCCGGGTCGGGATCCTGTACCACGATGCGCAGCCGGTAGACGAGGTGGGTGCGAAGATCCGGCGTTTCCACCGATTTCGGAGTGAACTCGGCGGTGGGCGAGACAAATCCCACTACTCCGTGATAGGGCTGATCCGGCCGCGAGTCGGTGGTGAGGGTCACCTTGGCGCCGCTCGGGAAGTGGCCGAGCCAGGGCTCCTCCACATAGGCGCGCACCCAGACCGGCGCGGTCAGGGAGAGGTTGAAGGCGGTCGCTCCGCTCTGCACCATGCTGCCGTTCTCGATGGCGCGGCTGATGATGATGCCGTCGCTGGGGGCGGTCAGGCTGGCATCCGCCAGCGCCAGCTCGGCACTGGCGAGCGCCGCTTTGGCCCCTTCCAGCTGGGCATCGGACTGGGCAATCTCTTCCGGGCGGTAGCCGGTTTCGAGCTGGGCGAGCTGTTCGCGGGCCGAGCGCACCTGCGCCTGGGTCTGATCCCGCTGGGAGCGGGCAGTATCGAGCTGACCGCGGGAGATAGCGCCGGTGGCGGCCAATGCGCTCTGGCGGCGCCACTGCTGGTCGGCCTCCAGCGCGGCGGCTTCGGCGGCGGCCAGTGCGGCCCGGGCCCGGTCGGTCTCTTCGCTGCGATAGCCTTTGTGGATCAAGGCGTTGGCAGCAGTGAGCGCCGCCAGATTGGCGCGGGCGCTGTCGCGGCTGTGGGTGAGGGGAACCGGATCGAGGCGGGCCAGCAGTTGACCGGTTTTTACCCTATCCCCCTCGTCTACCAGCACCTGATCGACGCGGCCACCGACCCGAAAGGCCAGATTGACGTCGCGAATATCGACGTTGCCGTAGAGGATGGAGCCGTCGGCCGGGCGCCCCTGCCACCAGAGGTAGCCACCGATAACGGTTAGCAGCAGGGCCACGATTGCAATGCGTTGTTTCATGCTGCTTCTCCTTGAGGATGGCTCTGCCACCAGAGGTAGCCACCGATAACGGTCAGCAGCAGGGCCACGATTGCAATGCGTTGCTTCATACCGCTTCTCCTTCTTTCATGTCGGTGGGGCGCAGGCCGCGCAGGGCCCATACCAGCCGCTGTCTGGCGGCCTCGGGGTTGTCTATCTGGCTGAGAAAGGGGGCGGCCTGTTCGGGCAGCCAGCCGAGCTGACGACCGCTGCCTGCGATGACCAGCGGCAGACCGACCGACCCCATGATGAAGATCATCAGCTGGAGCGGGTGACCGGCGACCAGCGACCCTTCCGCCTGTGCCATCCGTACCTGTTCGATCAGCAGCAGGGGATGGCGGCGCGGCAGGCTGAGCAGAAAGCGCTGGGCCGCCCCTTCACCCGCCAAGGCATCGCCAAACAGGTGGTTGATGAAGCCGCGCTGGCGCGCCACCAGCCCGATCAGCGCCTCCATGGTCGCCTCGAACATGGCGATGGCAGAGGAGTAGGAGCCTTTGGCTGCCACCGCCTTGAGCTCGTCATAGAGGGGGGCGTACCAGAGCTCGACCAGCTCGTCGATAAAGGCGTCGCGGTTGCCGAAGTGGTAGACGAAGGAGCCGAGGTTCACCTCTGCCGCCGCCGCCAGCTCGCGCACCGTCAGGCCGCGCAGCCCTTTCTCGGTGGCGATGGCGAGGCCGGTATCGAGCAGTTTCTGACGGGTGGGGTGCATCTGGCTGGCGCTCCTTGTGTATGCATTTTGTACGCAATTATACGACCGCATAAAAAATGCGGAAGCGGGCAGCAGGATCTTTTTGCCCGCAATGTGATCCGCCCCGCTCTGAGGGGCCGTGATCCCCGTCCGGCAGGGGGAAGGATCCACCACTTGTGCCCAAGCCACAGGCATGTCGGTGTGACGGGGTGGTGACAGGCGCTTCAGGTCCCGGGTGCGGGCGCCCGGGCCACAAGGGGCCTGTGATGGAGCCGGGAGCTGCCTGACCCGGATCAGGGGGTGTCGGTGGCCCCGGCGTGATAGGGGGGCCGGGCGCAGGTGTCCCGTATCAGGGCGCGCAGCCAGCGGTGGCCCGGATCGGCATCCTGACTGGGGTGCCAGAGCAGGGCGACCCGGATCCCTGGCAGAGCGAAGGGCAGGGGCAGGGTGACCAGATCGCCGAGCAGGCTGGCGCAGTGCAGGTGCGGCACCGTCGCCACCAGATTGCTCTCCCTGACCAGGGCCAGCGCCGTCGCAAACCCGGGGACCAGGGTGGTGATGGTGCGTCTCTTCCCCTGGCCTGCGAGGATCTCGTCGATGGGGCTGTGAGGCTGGCTCCGGCGGGAGACCAGCACGTGGCGCGCGGCGGCATAGCGCGCCACGGTCAGGGTGCCGTCGCAGAGGGGGTGGTCCGGGTGCACCACGGCGACGAAGTGGTCCTGGAACAGGGCCTGGGTGCGCAGCTCAGGGGCCGTGGTGGTGCCGATGACTCCGGTCTCGAAGTCCAGCTCGCCACGGCGCAGGGGGCCGCTCTCCTTGTCGGGTTTGGCCAGAAAGTGGAGCCGCACCCCGGGGGCCTCGACGGCGAGGCGCGCCAGCAGGGCGGGGCCCACCGCCTCCACGAAGCCGTCACTGGATCGCAGGCGGAAGGTGCGCTCCAGGCTCGCCGGGTCTACTTCCTGCTGGGGGCGCAGCACGGCCCGGGTCTCCTGAACCAGGCGGGCAACCTCATCCCGCAGGATCTGCGCCCGGGGGGTGGGGATCAGGCCGCGTCCCGCCCGCACCAGCAGCGGATCCCCCGTGGTTTCACGCAGCCTTGCCAGGGCCCGGCTCATGGCGGAAGCACTCAGGCCTAGCCGTCTGGCGGCGCCCGCCACACTGCCCTCTTCCAGCAGGGCATCCAGGGTGATCAGCAGGTTGAAATCCGGGGTCATGGTCGTCTCCTCGCAGGCGGCGCCTGACGGGCCGACCCCTTCATGATACGCGATCTGCCGTCTCTTCATATGGCGTCTGATGCAACTATAAGCTGCAATCCATGCGTCTTCCGCCTTGTCATCCCCCCCCGCTAGCCTGGGTGCATCATCACTTGCCGGAGAGACTGCCATGTCCACACCACTTCTTGTTTCCCCTCCCGTGACGCGCCGTCTTGGTCTCGCGGGGCTCGGGCTCGCCACCCTGCTGCCCATGCTGGCGGGCAGCATGGCCAACCTGGTGCTGCCTGCCCTGGGGCAGGACTTCGGCGTGCCCTTCGCCAGCCTGCAATGGGTGCTGGTGGCCTACCTGCTTGGGATCACCAGTCTGACGGTGGTGGCGGGCCGGCTTGGCGATCGTCTGGGGCGGCGTCGCGTGCTGCTCTGGGGGACCGGGGTCTTTGCGCTGGCTTCCCTGCTGTGCGCCCTGGCCCCTTCCATTGGCTGGCTCATTGCCGCTCGCACCCTGCAAGGAGCGGGTGCGGCCTGCATGCTGGTGCTCTCGCTGGCCATGGCAGGAGAGCTGGTGCCGCCAGCCCGACGGGGCTGGAGCATGGGATTGCTCGGCACCCTGTCGGCCTGCGGCACGGCGCTCGGCCCCTCCTTTGGCGGCCTGTTGATCGGCGGATTTGGCTGGCAGGCTCCCTTCCTGCTGCTGCTCCCCCTGGCGTTGCTGGGGGCGCCCAGGCAAAGAGGCGGGATCATCGCCAGTGCGCTGGTGGCCAGCGTCATGGTGGCGACGCTGCTGATCGGTCCTTTCTACCTGCACGGCGCCTTTGCCCTCGACATGGGGACGGTGGGGCTGATGATCTCCATGGGCCCGCTGCTGGCGGCGCTGTCCGGCATGCCCGCCGGCTGGCTGGTGGACAGGGTGGGGGCGACCCCTGTGGTGCGCCTCGGCCTGGGACTCATGGTGGTGGCCGCCGTCTTGCTGGCCCTGCTGGACAGGGCGCTCGGGCCCCTCGGCTACCTGCTGCCCATCCTGCTGCTCACCGCCGGTTATGCCCTGTTCCAGACCGCCAACAACAGCGCCGTGGTGGGGGAGGCGGAGGGGGCGAGCCGTGGCGCCGTGGCCGGGCTGCTGACCCTGTCGCGCAACCTGGGCCAGCTGACGGGGGCGGCGGGGCTGGGGGGCCTGTTCGCCGCCCTGGCGGGGCGGCCCGATCTCGCCCTCGCGACGGCGGACGAGCTGGCGTTTGCCACCCGGGTCACCTTCGCACTGACGGCCTTGCTGCTGATGAGTGCGCTCTGGCTGGCGGGAAGGGAGGAGCGTGCCGTGCAGGGTGATGTGGCCCGGGACGGCTGCGAGTCGGGAGAACGCTGAAAACGAAGACGCCTCCACAGGGGAGGCGTCTTGCTATGGAATTGGGCAGGATAGTAAACCGCTCAGCTCCTCGTTATCGATCAACCTGTTACAGAATGAAGCGGCTCAGATCCTCGTCTTCAATCAGCTTGCCGAGGTGGGCGTTGACGTAGTCGGTGTTGATGACGAAGGTCTCGCCGGATTTCTCGGAGGCGTCGTAGGAGATGTCTTCCATCAGCCGCTCCATCACGGTGTGCAGACGACGGGCGCCGATGTTCTCGGTGCGCTCGTTGACCTGCCAGGCCGCTTCGGCCAGACGGCGGATGCCATCCTGGGTGAACTCGATGTTGACCCCTTCGGTGGCCATCAGCGCCTTGTACTGATCGGTCAGGGAGGCGTTCGGCTCGGTCAGGATGCGCTCGAAGTCTTCGGTGGTCAGGGCGGTCAGCTCGACCCGGATCGGCAGACGGCCCTGCAGCTCGGGGATGAGGTCGGACGGCTTGGCGATCTGGAAGGCACCGGAGGCGACAAACAGGATGTGATCGGTCTTGACCATGCCGTGCTTGGTGTTGACGGTGCAGCCCTCGACCAGCGGCAGCAGGTCGCGCTGAACCCCTTCACGGGAGACATCCGGGCCCGAGCTCTCGCCGCGCTTGCAGATCTTGTCGATCTCGTCGAGGAAGACGATGCCATTGTTCTCGACGGAGGCGATGGCCTTCTGCTTCAGCTCTTCCGGGTTGACCAGGCGGGCCGCTTCCTCTTCGATCAGCGCCTTCATGGCCTCCTTGACCTTGATCTTGCGCTTCTTCTTCTGGTTCTGGCCCAGGTTCTGGAACAGCCCCTGCAGCTGGTTGGCCATCTCTTCCATGCCCGGCGGGGTCATGATTTCGACACCCATGGGGGAGGCGGCCAGATCCAGCTCGATCTCCTTGTCATCCAGCTGACCTTCCCGCAGTTTCTTGCGGAAGATCTGGCGGGTGTTGGAGTTGTCGGCTTTCTCTTCCTCGCCCCAGCTGTTGCGCGGGTTGGGCAGCAGGGCGTCGAGGATGCGCTCTTCTGCGGCTTCCTCGGCGCGGTATTTCATCTTCTCCATCTCGGTCTCGCGCACCAGCTTGATGGCGACATCGGTCAGATCGCGGATGATGCTGTCCACTTCCTTGCCCACATAGCCCACTTCGGTGAACTTGGTCGCTTCCACCTTGATGAAGGGGGCGTTGGCCAGCTTGGCCAGGCGACGGGCGATCTCGGTCTTGCCGACGCCGGTCGGGCCGATCATCAGAATGTTCTTCGGGGTCACCTCGTGGCGCATCTCCTCGGAGAGCTGCATCCGGCGCCAGCGGTTGCGCAGGGCGACGGCGACCGCGCGCTTGGCGTCGGCCTGACCAATGATGTGTCTGTCCAGCTCGTGGACGATTTCTCTCGGGGTCATCTCGGACATGATGGCGTTCCTGTATCCGGGGCGGGCAGGGCCCACCCCTTGGAAAATGGGGTTTGGCTGGCAGCCTTATTTGGCGGCCCTATTTCGCCGACTTATTTAGCTGAATAATCCAGCACTTCGATGGTGTGGTTGCCGTTGGTGAACACACAGATGTCGCCGGCGATCTTGAGGGACTTCTCGACAATGCTCTTGGCGTCGAGCTCGGTGTTCTCCAGCAGGGCGATGGCGGCGGACTGGGCAAAGTTGCCGCCGCTGCCGATGGCGATGAGATCGTGCTCCGGCTGCACCACGTCACCGTTGCCGGTGATGATGAAGGATTTGTGCTCGTCGGCGACGGCCAGCAGCGCCTCGAGGCGGCGCAGGGCGCGATCGGTGCGCCAGTCCTTGGCCAGCGCCACGGCGGCGCGCTCCAGGTTGCCCTGATGGGCCTGCAGTTTGGCTTCGAAGCGCTCGAGCAGGGTGAAGGCGTCGGCGGTGCCGCCGGCGAAACCAGCCAGTACCTTGCCGTTGTAGAGGCGATGAACCTTGCGGGCGTTGCCCTTCATGACGGTGTTGCCAAGAGAAACCTGGCCATCGCCACCGATGACGACCTGACCGTTGCGGCGAACTGAAACTATGGTAGTCACTTTACTTACCTCGCTTGAGCCGAATGACGGCCTGACTGTGCACGGAGGAAAAGATGGGGATGGCAAAACGGCTTTTCAAGCCTGTGCCGAGCACGGATCGCGGAGGAGGGATCGGGTGGGCGCGGGATGGCGCCAAAAGAAACAGGGCCGGGTGTTGCCACCCGGCCCTGTGCATGAACGCGGCGATCACCCCTTCTTGGGGATGCAGCCGCTGATGCCCGAGCCCTGCAGCTTGCGGTTGGCCGCATCGGCCGCCGCCTTGCCGTTGAAGGGGCCCACCATCACCTTGTAGACGGCGCCACCGGCCCCGTTCACTACCTGCAGGCTGGAGGAGAGCCCGGCGGTGAAGGCGATGCGCGCCTTGAGGGATTCTGCGGAATCCTGGGAGCGCAGGGCGGCACACTGCATCATGTAGCGACCGCCGTCGGCGGCTGCGGTCTGTGCAGTCTGGGTCGCCGCCTTGGCCTTGGCGGCCTCGGCACGCTCCCGCTCCAGTTCGGCGCGGATCTCCCGCTCCATCCGCTCACGCTCGGCCTTCTGGTCGATCACCTGCTCCCGGGCGCTGGCGACCGGGGCGCCGGTGGTAGGCTTGGCCGGTTGCACCGGTTGCACCGGTTGCACCGGTTGCGGCTGATAGGGCTTCACCTGACCGATGGGGGTTCCCGGCTGGGGAATGTCGGTCGCGACCGGCTTGGGCAGCTTCTCCGGTTGCAGGGTCATGGTCTCGGCAGGCGGGGGCGGCAGCACGCCCGGCTGGGGCGGCGGCTCTATGATGTCCACCTGCTTGTTCTCCAGCCGCTCGATGTAGCTCCACTTCTCCTGGGGCAGGGTATTGCCCTGTGCCTTGGGTTTGTTGGCCTTCACCTGCTCTTCGATGGTGGGGGCATCGGCGCCCTTGCCGTTGATGAGGTAGAGGAAGGCGCCGAAACCGACGACCAGGGCCCCGGCCAGCAGTGCCGGGATAACAGGAAAGCGGCGAGGGGCCGCTTTCTTGATGTTACGGCCACCCGCCCGTCGTCTCGGGCTGTTGCCGACGTAATCCCGGGTCGCCATCTATTACATGCGCTCCAGGGTGTGGATGCCCAGCACGCCCAGGCCCAGCTTGAGCACCTTGGCGGTGGCGGCGCACAGCAGCAGACGGCTCTGGCGGGTCGCCTCGTCCACGCCGTCCTTGTTGATCGGGCAGGCTTCGTAGAAGGTCATGAAGTTGCCGGAGAGCTCATACAGATAGGTACAGAGCAGGTGCGGCATCCCCTTGTCCGCCACGCCGTTGACCGCGTCGGAGAACTGGATCAGCTTCTGGGCCAGGGTCTCTTCGGCATCTTCGCTCAGGACCACCTTGCCGCTCAGGGTATCGGCATCGACGCCGGCCTTGCGGAAGATGGACTGGATACGGGTGTAGGCGTATTGCAGGTAGGGGGCGGTGTTGCCTTCAAACGACAGCATCAGATCCCAGTCGAAGATGTAGTCGGTGGTGCGGTTCTTGGAGAGATCCGCATACTTGACCGCGCCCATGGCGATGGCGTGCACCACCTGGGCCTTCTCTTCGGCAGAGAGGTCGCTGTTGCGGCTCTCCAGCAGGGCGCTGGCGCGCTCTTCCGCTTCGTTCAGCAGATCAACCAGCTTGACGGTGCCGCCGGAGCGGGTCTTGTAGGGACGGCCGTCCTTGCCCAGCATCATGCCGAAGGCGTGGTGCTCGAGGGGCACGGATTCCGGCACATAGCCCGCCTTGCGGGTGATGGTCCAGGCCTGCATCAGGTGCTGGTGCTGACGGGAGTCGATGAAGTACATGACCCGGTCGGCGCCCAGGTTCTCGTAACGGTATTTGGCGCAGGCGATGTCGGTGGTGGTGTAGAGGAAACCGCCGTCGCTCTTCTGGATGATGACGCCCATGGGCTCGCCATCCTTGTTCTTGAACTCGTCCAGGAAGACCACGGTGGCCCCTTCGCTCTCGACTGCCAGCCCCTTGGCTTTCAGGTCGGCAACGATCTGCGGCAGCATGTCGTTGTACATGGACTCGCCCATGATGTCCTTGTTGGACAGGGAGATGTTCAGACGGTCGTAGTTGCGCTGGTTCTGCTCCATGGTCATGTCGACCAGCTTCTTCCACATGGTGCGGCAGTACTCATCGCCACCTTGCAGTTTCACCACGTAGTTGCGGGCGCGCTCGGCGAAGGCTTCGTCTTCGTCGTAGTGACGCTTGGCCTGGGTGTAGAAGGCTTCCAGGTCCTTGAGCTCCATGTCGGAGGCGTGCTCGTTGGCCATCTTCTCCAGATAGGCGATCAGCATGCCGAACTGGGTGCCCCAGTCGCCGATGTGGTTGGCACGCACCACCTTGTGGCCCAGGAATTCGAGGGCGCGGGCGGCCACGTCACCAAGCACGGTGGAGCGGATGTGGTGCACCGCCATCTCCTTGGCCACGTTGGGGGCGGAGTAGTCCACCACCACGGTCTGCGGCGCCGGCAGCTTCACGTTGGCGTTGTCGGAGGTCACCATGGCTTCCACCTGACCGGCCAGCCAGCACGGGTCGAAGAAGAAGTTGATGAAGCCGGGGCCGGCGATCTCGACCTTGGCGATCAGATCGGAGGCGGGCAGGTGTTCGATGATGGCAGCGGCCAGCTCGCGGGGATTCTTGCGGGCCGGTTTGGCCAGCAGCATGGCCAGGTTGGTGGCCAGGTCGCCGTGAGCCTTCTCCTTGCATCGGTCTACTTGCACCCGGGCTTCCAGGTCGGCCGGCAAGACGCCTGCGGACTTGAGATTGGCTACCGTTTGTTCAAGTAGATGATGAATATGCTCTTTCATAACTGACCACCGAGGTTGCGCGTCGAAAAGTGACTGACTGGATAAGGGCGTGAATTTTACCCGCATCGGGCCGAGAAAACTATAGGAACGGCCTGCACCCGTGGGCGTGGCGGATATTTCACTGCGTTTTCCACCACATTGCAGGATATTGATTTGGGTAAGTGGTGGTTATCCATTTCTACTGCATAACGAAACGGCTTGTCCAGGCTATTTTCCCCTGATTATGACAGGGTTATTTATACCGATTCGATCTGAATGATCCCGCTTCCCGTGGCGGTCGTATCCTTTGAGGACGCCGTTGGAGGATGATTCCCATGACACTGGTACTGTTTCCACTCTCCGCTCACCTGCTGCCGGGCGGCATCATGCCGCTGCGCATCTTCGAGCCCAGATACCAGCGCATGATCGCCGAGTCCCGGGAGCGGGAGTTCGCGCTCTGCATGCTGGACCCCCGCCAGCCCGACGCGCTGCGCAACATGTACCCCATCGCCACCCGGGTGCGCATCATCGATTTCGATCTGCTGCCCGATGGTCTGCTCGGCATCACGGTGCTCGGGGTGGAGCGGGTGCGCATCACGGATCTCTGGCAGGAAGAGGACGGTCTGCGGGTCGGCGAGGTGGAGCCCCTTCCCCCCTGGCAGAGCGGCAGGCTCCAGGCGGATCAGCACTCCCTGGCCAAGGCGTTGCAGGATGTGTTCAACGACTATCCGGAGTACGCGGCCCTCTATCCGGAGCCGGACTGGGAGGATGCGAGCTGGGTCGCCCAGCGCTGGCTGGAGGTGCTGCCCATCCCGGTGGAGCAAAAACAGTGGCTGGTGGCGGCCAAGGACAACCAGCCCACCCTCTCCCTGCTGAGCGGTCTGCTGGTCGCGAGCCATTGAATTCCCCTTCCCGGTGATCCTTTTTCCTCGCTCACCGTATTGGGGGTGAACACCACACGCGAGGGATGGCGCAATGGCATATACTGGCCAACCACAATCGGCTCCACGCAGGACATCGCCCCCCATGGACAACCCAGACGGCGACCTCACATCTTTGCTGGTCCGGGTGGCCGAGCGTGCCGACAAGGCTGCCTTCGCCACCCTGTTCCACCACTTCGCGCCGCGCATCCGCAGCTACGGGCTGCGCCACCTCGGCAGCGAAGCCAACGCCATGGAACTGGTGCAGGAGACCATGCTGCTGGTCTGGCAGAAGGCACGGCTCTATCACCCCGACAAGGGCGCCGCCACCACCTGGATCTACACAGTGATGCGCAACCAGAGCTTTGACATGCTGCGTCGCCGCCGCGCCAGCAAGGAGGAGCTCTGCGCCGAGGAGATCTGGCCGCTGCTGGAGTTCCGGGCCGAAGAGGAGCACCTGAGCGGCGGTGAAGACGCGGTGCTGACCCGCCAGATGGCCCACTATGTCGCCACGCTGCCGGAGCCGCAGCAGCAGGTGGTGCGCGGCATCTACCTGCAGGAGCTCTCCCAGCAGGAGCTGGCCGACCGGCTCGGCGTGCCCCTTGGCACCATCAAGTCCCGGCTGCGGCTGGCACTACAGAAACTGAAGGAACAAGTGGAGCAAGGCCATGATTAAGACCCATCCGACTGAACCCATGCTGCGCGCCTTCGCCGCCGACGAGCTGCCTCTGCCGCTGGCCGTCGGTGTCTCCGCCCATTGCGAGTTCTGCCCCGAGTGCGCCGCCCGGGTGAAGGAATTTGAAGAGGCGCTGGCGTGCCAGCATCTCGCCCCTGACGCGCCGGACGAGGCGCTGCCCGCCGGATTCGATGCCATGCTGGCGGGCATACTGCAACAGCCGGTGGCGACGGAGGCGGCGCTCGCCCTTCCCGAGAGCCCGAGGCCAGAGCTCAGGGTGGCGGGTCACAGTTACCGGCTGCCGCGGGCATTGGCACGGCATCATGCCCCCAGGTGGCGTCATCTCGGGGCCATCCGTCAGGTCAGCCTGCCCCTGGACGAGATGGGGGCGCGGGCCAACCTGCTCCACATCGAGGCGGGGGGGCGGATCCCGGAGCACACCCACAAGGGATATGAGCTGACCCTGCTGCTGGCGGGCACCATCGAGGATGGCGACACCCGCTATCAGGCGGGGGATTTCATCTGGCGTGACGCCAGCCACGCCCACAGCCCCCGTACCCCGGACGGCTGCCTCTGTTACACGGTGCAGGATGCCCCCGTGCAGTTCACCAAGGGGTTGTCACGGCTGCTCAACGGCATCAGCCAGCACCTCTATTGAGTTGGGTCACGGCTGCCCGGTGATCGCGGGCTGCCGCGCGACTGAGGCGGTATAACGGCATGAAAAAAGGGACCCTCGGGTCCCTTTTGTGTTGCTTGGGGGCGAAGCCCATCAGGCCACGAAGACCAGGTAGACGACGAAGGCCAGCAGGAAGCGGTAGATGGCGAACGGGATGAAGTCGAGACGACGGATCAGCGCCAGGAAGGTCTTGATGGCGACCATGGCCACCACGAAGGCGGTGACGAAGCCCACCGCAAACATGGGGAAGTCCGCCATGGAGAGGAAATCGCGGCTCTTGTAGAGATCCAGGCCGCTGGCCGCGATCATCATGGGTACCGCCATGATGAAGGAGAATTCCGCTGCCGCGTGGCGGCTGATGCCCATCAGCATGCCGCCGCTGATGGTGGCGCCGGAGCGGGAGAAACCGGGCCAGAGTGCCAGGCACTGGAACAGGCCGATGCCGAAGGCCTGCTTGTAGCTGATGTCGTCCAGGGTCTCCGCGGTCACGGCGGGGCGGAACTTTTCGGCGATGATGAGCAGGATGCCACCAGCCACCAGGGCATACATCACGGTTTCCGGCCCGAACAGATTGGCCTTGATCCAGCTGTGGATAGCCAGCCCGACGACCACGGCAGGCAGCATGCCGAGGATGACGTGCACCAGGGAGAGGGTCGCGTGGCCCGGGGTCGGTTTCTGACCGAAGTGAATGCCGATGAGCCCGAACAGGCGGCGCCAGAACATGACGACCACTGCCAGGATGGAGCCGAGCTGGATCACCACCTCGAAGGTGGCGGCCTTGGGTCCTTCAAACCCGAGGAGGTGGCCGACGATGATCATGTGGCCAGTGGAGGAGACGGGGAGGAACTCGGTCAGGCCTTCCACTATGCCCAGCACAAAGGCGACGAACAGGGCGTAGGATTCGGTCATGGTGCAGATCTCTTGGTTATGGGGTCTGGATAAAATCACCCCGAACGGGTCGGGGCGGCCAATGATGGCGGAAAATCGCGCGGGCAACCAGTGAATATTGGGGATTTCAGCGCCCTGTTCCGGCCGGAAAAGGGCGCTGGCGGACCATGCAGGGCGCGGCTTGCCACATGCTGTCAGAAGCCATGACGGCCCCGTCACGTTCTGACAGGTCAGTCACGCCAGTTGACCTCTGTTTTATGATCTCTTTGTGCTGTCAGGCCAGTATGGACAGGATTTTCTGTTGAAGATCATCGTCCAGGGGGGGCTGCCCCAGGGCGTCGACGGCGCTCGTTATCTGTTGGGGATGGCTGGCGCCGATCAGGGCGCAGCTCACCACGGGGTCGCGCAGCACCCATTGCAGTGCGAGTTGCGACAGGGACTGACCCCGTTGCAGGGCCAGTGCATGCAGGGCGCGGACGGTGGCGAGCTTCTCCTCGGTGATCTGGTCCGCCGTGAGGAAGGGGCTGGTACTGGCGGCGCGGGAATCCGCGGGAATGCCCGCCAGGTAGCGATCGCTCAGCAGCCCCCCCGCCAGGGGCGAGAAGGCGACCACCCCCATGCCGTGCTCCCGGCAGGCCGGCAGGGTGTCGGGCTCAATATCGCGTTGGAACAGGGAGTATTTGAGCTGGTTGACCAGGCAGGGGGTGCCGAGCTCCGCCAGCCGGGCGGCAGCCTTGGCCGCGAGCGGGGCCGGGTAGTTGGAGAGGCCGATGTAGAGCGCCTTGCCCTGGCGCACCATCAGGGCCAGGGCCTGGCAGGTCTCCTCGAGCGGGGTGCGGGGATCCGGCCTGTGGTGATAGAAGATGTCCACGTAGTCGAGGCCCAGACGGCGCAGGCTCTGGTGCAGGCTGGCGAAGAGGTACTTGGCGCTGCCGCCATCGCCGTAGGGGTCGTCCCACATCACGTAGCCCGCCTTGCTGGCGATGATGAGCTCGTCCCGATAGGGAGCCAGGCTCCTCTTGAGCAGCGTGCCGAAGGTCATTTCGGCAGATCCCGGCGGCGGCCCGTAGTTGTTGGCGAGATCGAAGTGGGTGATCCCCAGATCGAAAGCCTGGTGCACCATGGCCTTCGCGGTGGCGGGATCGCTCCCGGCGCCGAAGTTGTGCCAAAGGCCCAGACCGATGCCGGGCAGGCGCAGGCCGTGGCGGCCCGCCGGTCGGTAGGGCTGGCGCTGGTAGCGGTCTGGGGCGGCGAGGTAGTTGTCATCCATCACGGTGCGGTTCCTTGGCTGATGTGCAATGAGGAGCGACGGACCTTGCGGCGGGCCTCACTCCGGCTGATTCGGTGGTGCCATCGGGGCCGGGGCCGCCATGACGTGGCGGCGCGCCCGGGCCCCTTCGTCTGCTCGAGCGGGGCTGTCAGGAGGCAGGAATAAAGCGATAGCGGGTCTGGTGGCGATAACGCTGCCCCGGCAGCAACCAGGGATCGCCGAGGGCGGGCCGGTTCGGGCTGTCGGGCAATTGCTGGGCCTCCAGGCAGAAGCCGTCGTAATCCCGGTAGGGTCGGCCCTGACGATCCGGTGTGCCGGTCAGCCAGTTGCCGCTGTAGAACTGCAGTGAGGGCTGGTTGGTGTAGACCGCCATCGCCAGCTTGCCATCCCCCGAGATCACCCGGGCGGCCCATGGCTGGCTGGACCCACCAAACGGCTCATCAGCAGGCACAAAAACGCTGTTGTTGAGCAGAAATGCGTGATCGTACCCCTTGGCCAACTGCTGCTGGGGGTGGTCCAGCCACGCCTGGCCGATGGGGCGGGGGGCGCGCAGATCGAAGGGGCCTTCCACCGGGGCGATGGCCAGCGGCAGGCTCTGGTCATCCGTGGGCAGGTAGCGGTCGGCGTCTAGGCTGATGGTGTGGTGGCGGATGTCGCCACCGCCATCCAGGTTGAAGTAGGCGTGGCTGGTGAGGCTGACCGGGCTGGGGGCGTCCGTGCTGGCGCAGAAGTCGACCACCAGATCGCACTGCTCCAGCCGATACTCCAGGCTCACCCTCAGATTGCCGGGAAAGCCCTGATCCCCCGCCCGGGAGAGGAGCGCCAGCTTGACCCTGTCCGCCTCCTGCTCCTTGATCTGCCAGGTGCGGCGATGGAACCCGTCGCGCCCGCCGTGCAGGCAGTTGGCCCCCTGGTTGGCGTCCAGCGTCCAGCACTGGCCTTCCCGCTCAAGGCGGGCGCCGCCGATGCGGTTGGCAAAGCGCCCCGCCACGGCCCCCAGCCATACCTGCTGGGTGAGGTAGGCCTCGTCGGCGCAGCCCAGCAGCACCTCCCGCCGCTCTCCCGCCACCGGCAGGGTGAGGGAGGTGAGGGTGGCCCCGTATGCGAGACCGCGCAGCCGCAGTCCCTCCTCGTTTTCCAGCTCGAATCTCATCATGGTTTGCGGTTCCCCGTCGTGATCCCGTCGCCCCCTGTCGGCCTCGTGAGTGCCGGGCAGGGGGCGTCACCCGTTGTCAGGCGTGCGTTACAGTCTGCCGGCCCCTGCGCTGGCACGGCAGACGTAGCAGTCCGCCTTGAGGCCGAAACGGGCCGGGTATTCCGCCTCCACCACGGCGATCACCTCGGCCACCTTCTCGGGGCGCAGCAGGGCGACCACGCAGCCGCCAAAACCGCCGCCGGTCATGCGCACACCGCCTTCGCTGCCGATCCGGGCCTTGATGATCTCCACCAGGCCGTCGATGGGGGGCACGGTGATCTCGAAGTCATCCCGCATGGCGGCGTGGGACTGGCCCATCAGCTCGCCGAGGCGCACCAGATCGCCCTGTGCCAGCGCATCGGCCGCCGCCAGAGTGCGGGCGTTCTCGCCGACCACGTGGCGGGCACGGCGATAGCAGGCCTCGTCCAGACCGGCCTTGCCCGCTTCCAGCGTGGCCAGGTCAAGATCCCGCAGGGCTTTGACCCCGTAGTGACGGGCGGCGGTTTCGCACTGCTGGCGACGGGTGTTGTATTCGCTGTCCACCAGGCCGCGGCGCACGTTGGAGTTGACGATGAGCACCGCCAGATCGGTGGGCATGGGGATGAGCCGGGTCTCCAGGGAGCGGCAATCGAGCAGCAGGGCGTGATCCTGCTTGCCGCTCGCGGAGATCATCTGATCCATGATGCCGCAGTTGCAGCCGACGAACTGGTTCTCCGCCTGCTGGCCGTTGAGGGCGATTTCCGCCTGGCTGATGGCCAGCCCCTGGGCCTCCTTGAAGGCCTGGCCGATGGCCACCTCCAGGGAAGCGGAGGAGGAGAGACCCGTACCCTGGGGCACGTTGCCGGAGACCACCAGATTGAGGCCGCGCAGGGCGTGGCCCCGTGCCTGCAGGTGTTTCACCACGCCGCGGATGTAGTCGCTCCAGCGCTGGCTGGGGTGGTGCTCGATGGGGTGATCGAGACTGAACCGGTCGCGCTGGTTGTCGTAGTCGGCGGCGATCACTTCGACCAGGTTGTCGCCGCGCAGGCCGATGGCGACGCAGGTCTCGTAGTCGATGGCGCAGGGCAGCACGAAGCCGTCGTTGTAGTCGGTGTGCTCGCCGATGAGGTTGACGCGGCCTGGAGCCCGTACCAGCAGGTCGGGTTGTTGCTCAAACTGCTCGGCAAACACGGCGCTGACGCGCTGGCTCGGGGTCATAGGGCCTCCTCGTTGGACTGGTTCTGGTCGTTGTAGTGGATGGGACTGAGGGCGCGCAGCCGTTCCGCCGCCTGTTCCGGGGTGAGATCGCGCTGGGTTTCGGCCAGCATCTCGAAGCCCACCATGAATTTGCGCACCGTGGCGGAGCGCAGCAGGGGCGGATAGAAGTGGGCGTGCAGTTGCCACGCCTCGGGGCAGTCGGAACGGGGCGGGGCGAAGTGCCAGCCCATGGAGTAGGGGAAGCTGCACTGGAACAGGTTGTCGTAGCGGCTGGTGAGCTCCTTGAGCGCGATGGCCAGGTCCTGTTGCTGTTCCCGGGTGAGATCCAGCATGGAGGGGACATGGGCCTTGGGCAGCAGCAGGGTCTCGAACGGCCAGGCCGCCCAGAAGGGCACCACCGCCAGCCAGTGGGCGGTCTCCACCACGATGCGGGAGCGATCCGCCAGCTCCCGCTCCACATAGTCCAGCAGCAGGGGGCGGCCGTGTTCGGCCAGCCAGGCGCGCTGGTGCGCCTCTTCCCGGGCAATCTCGTTGGGCAGGAAGTCGCTGCCCCAGAGCTGGCCGTGAGGGTGCGGGTTGGAGCAGCCCATGACGGCGCCCTTGTTTTCAAAGACTTGCACCCATTCCCACTGGTTAGAGAGCTCGGCCACCTGGTCCATCCAGGTGGTGATCACCTGCTCGATGGCAGGCAGGGGCAGCTCGGGCAGGGTCTTGCCGTGATCCGGCGAGAAGCAGATGACCCGGCTGGTGCCCCGGGCGGCTTCCAGCTTCAGCAGGGGATCCGGCGCCGCGTCAGCGGCCGGGGTGTCCTGCATCAGGGCGGCGAAGTCGTTGGTAAAGACGAAGGTGCCCTGATAGTCGGGGTTGATATCGCCGGTCACCCGGGTGTTGCCCGCACAGAGGAAGCAGTCGGGATCATGGGCCTGGCTCGGCGCCAGGCTCACCTTCTCGACCTGGCCTTGCCAGGGGCGCTTGGCCCTGTGAGGGGAGACCAGCACATACTGGCCGGTGAGCGGGTTGAAGCGGCGGTGGGGGTGATCAACGGGGTTGAACATCATCACTCCAGTCTGTGAGTTGAATACATCCGAAGGCGCAGGCCAGGGCCTACGCCTCGTAACCATTGGGGTTGGCGGACTGCCAGTGCCAGCTGTCGGCGCACATGGCGGCGAGATCCCGGCTGGCGTGCCAGTTCAGTTCCCGAGCGGCCTTGGCGGGATCGGCCCAGCACTCGGCGATGTCGCCGGGGCGCCGTGGCTCGATCCGGTAGGGAAGGGGCCGACCGCAGGCGGCCTCGAACGCCGCGACCATCTGCAACACGCTCTGGCCCTGGCCCGTGCCCAGGTTGTAGGCGTGGACACCGCCCCGTCCGGCGCAGTGTTCCAGAGCCTTGACGTGCCCTTCAGCGAGATCCATCACATGGATGTAGTCGCGCACCCCGGTGCCGTCGATGGTTGGGTAATCGTTACCAAAGACCGAGAGGCAGTCGCGCCGGCCGATGGCGACCTGGGTCAAAAACGGCATCAGATTGTTGGGGATGCACTGGGGATCCTCCCCCAGAGTGCCGGACTCGTGGGCGCCGACGGGGTTGAAATAGCGCAGCAGGGTCATGCTCCAGTGGGGCTCGGCCCGCTGCAGATCCTCGAGGATCTCCTCGATGATCAGCTTGGATCGGCCGTAGGGGTTGGTGGCGCTGCGGGGGAAATCTTCCCGGATCGGGGTGCTGGCGGGATCGCCGTAGACGGTGGCCGACGAGCTGAACACCAGATTGCGTACCCCGGCCAGTTTCATCGCCTGCAGCAATACCAGGGTGCCGCTCAGGTTGTTCTCGTAGTAGTCCAGCGGGATGCGGGTCGACTCGCCGACCGCCTTGAGGGCGGCGAAGTGGATCACGGCGTCGATGTGCTGCTCGCTGAAGATGCGATCCAGCAGGGCCGGGTCACGGATGTCCCCCTCGTAGAAGCGGGGCTCGCGCCCGCTGATGGCGGCGACACGGGTCAGGACGCCCGCCTTGCTGTTGCAGAGGTTGTCCACCACCACGGGCTCCATGCCTGCGGCCTGCAAGGCCAGACAGGTGTGGCTGCCGATGTAGCCGCAACCGCCGGTGACCAGTACTTTCATCCGTTGTTCCACCCTCAACTCCTCGCATCAGGAAAGCCTGAGCAGGAGTCTAGCCGAGGGGCTGACGGGCAAACTGTGAGCTGCTTAACAAATATGTGTAAACGATTACACTTGTTTTCATCGACCAATGTGGCAAGTTCTGATTTTTCCCCCTGTTATCAGTGACATTGAACGGTATAATGCGGCCAGTCGCAGCGTGAAATAAGTGAAAACAGTATGAGCACCATCAAGGATGTCGCCCGTTTGGCCAATGTGTCAGTGGCAACGGTTTCACGGGTGATGAACAACTCACCCAAGGCCAGTGCCGCCTCCCGCGAGGTGGTGCTGAAGGCCATGGCCGAGCTGGGCTATACCCCCAACGCCAACGCGCGGGCCCTGGTCAGCCAGACCTGTGACACCATGGGAGTGGTGGTGGGTGACGTGGCGGATCCTTTCTTCGGCGCCCTGGTCAAAGGGGTCGCGGCAGTGGCGGTGGAGCAGGGCTTGCACCTGTTGATGGGTAATGGTTTTCACCGCGCCCAGCAGGAGCGGGAGGCCATCGAGCTGCTCATCGGCAAACGCTGCGAGGCACTGGTGGTGCACAGCAAGGCGCTCGGCGACGAGGAGCTGGTCGACTACGCCCTGCGTGCCCCCGGCATGGTGCTGATCAACCGCGACATTCCGAGTCTGAGGGGGCGCTGCATCGCTCTCAACAACCGCCAGGGTGCGGCGACAGCCACCCGTCATCTGCTGGATCTCGGCCACCGCCATATCGCCTTCCTGAGCTCGGATCACGCCATCGAGGATGCGCTGTTGCGCCACCAGGGCTATCAGGATGCCCTGGCGGAGGCGGAGGTCTTCGCCGATCCCGAGCTGGTGGAGAGCGGCATGCCCAATGAAGAGGGGGGCGAGCGCGCCATGCTCAACCTGCTGGCCAAGGGGTTGCCCATCACGGCGGTGGTGGCCTACAACGACGCCATGGCGGCAGGGGCCATCTCTGTGCTGGCGGACAACGGCCTCAAGGTGCCGGAAGAGGTGTCGGTGGTGGGCTTCGATGACATCATCTACGCCAGATACCTGAGACCCAAGCTCTCCACCATGCGCTATCCCATCGAGCTGATGGCGGCCCAGGCGGCCAAGCTGGCGCTGCAACTCGCCGCAGGGGAGAGCGAATCGGTGCAGAGCCGCATCTATACCCCCACCCTGATCAACCGCCATTCGGTCGCTCCCGTCAGGTCCTGATCGCAGCGCTTGCGCCCCGTCGGCGCAAGCGCTGCACCTGGCGAACCCGTACTGCAGCATATAAAGCGCCCCCATAGCTCAGACGATAGATAGCTCAGACCATGGATAGCTGAAAGCATGGCTAGCGCAGACCATAAAGGACTGTCTGAGGAGTGACAACCGTCCCCTCACGCTCCCTGCCTGCCGAACTCGCCAGTCCTTCCCGCTCGTCTGTCACGAGCCCCTCTCCCCCGGCCTGCCGAGCCTCACTTCTTGCCAGATCCTGCCAGACGCTCGCCATGGCTTTTCTCTGCGCCGGGCAGGGGCTCTCGTGGCCTCTGCACACTCCTTCGAGAGACCGGGCTGCGTGCCCGGAACCGGGTTGAGGCGCTCCAGCACCTGATGGAGCGGGGGGGGCGTGATGTCGGGTCTTTGCCATGGCTTGCTCAGCTGGTTCGGCCATTGCCTCCCGGTTTCACACTCCCGGGCATCTTTTGCCCTTCCTAAGGTCCGCTTTTTCCCCCATGGGGTCATTTACCCGGATTTATTCGATTTTTACTCCGTTTTACTTAACAAAATGAGTGTAATCGTTTACATCTGTGTGAGCGGGATCGCCGATCACCGGGCAAAACTCTCCTACACTGCAGTGGTTTTCAGCGTGAATGCAGGGAGAAGTGAAGCATGCTCAGGGAGATAGTGGCCCGTCAGGATTGGCAGACCCAGGGGATCACCGCCGTGAACCGGTTGCCAGCCCATACCCCCTTGTCCAGTTGGCGCAGTGAAGGGGAAGCCAGGATGGGGGGGTTGTCACCTTCCCGCCTGCTGCTGGACGGCGAGTGGCAGTTCTCCTGGTTCGAGGCCCCGGAGCGGGTGCCGGAGCAGTGGCTGCTGGAGGATCTGCCGGATGCCTGCCCCATCAAGGTGCCGGGCAACTGGCAACTGGCTGCGGCCTACCCGGGGGCGCGGCCCGTCACGGATGTGCCCATCTACACCAACATCAAGTACCCCTTTCCCTGCGACCCGCCCCGGGTGCCTGCCGAGAACCCCACCGGTTGCTACTCCCGCGAGTTCACCGTTGCTGCGAACTGGCTGGCCGAGGGGCAGACCCGGATCATTTTCGACGGGGTGGACAGCGCGTTTCACCTCTTCTGCAACGGCCGCTGGGTCGGTTACTCCCAAGACAGCCGGCTGCCGGCGGAATTCGATCTGACCCCCTTCCTTCAGGCCGGGGCCAACCGGCTCGCCGTCCTGGTGCTGCGCTGGTCTGACGGCTCCTATCTGGAAGATCAGGACATGTGGCGCATGAGCGGCATCTTCCGCTCCGTCAGCCTGCTGCACAAACCGGCCCGTCATCTGATGGATATCCGGGTGACGCCCGAGCTCGACGCCTGCTACTGGGATGCCCGCCTCAAGGTTGAATTGCAGGCGGCCAACGGAGCCGGTCTGTCGGTGGAGGCCAACCTCTATGATGGCGACGAGCGGGTTGCGACCCTGCGCCAGCAGATTGGCACCCTGGCCATCGACGAGAAAGGGGTGTATGACGATCGCGCCGAGCTGTGGCTGACGGTAACGGCGCCACACAAGTGGAGCGCCGAGACCCCGTACCTCTATCGCCTGACCCTGACCCTGCTGGACGAGCAGGGAAACGTCCTCGAAAGCGAGGCCCATGACGTGGGCTTTCGGGCGGTGGAGATCCGTGGCGGCCTGCTGCGGGTCAACGGCCAACCCCTGCTCATTCGTGGCGCCAATCGCCATGAACACCATCCCGCCACGGGTCACGTGGTGACCCCGGCCGACATGGAGCAGGATCTGCTGCTGATGAAGCGGCACAACTTCAACGCGGTGCGCTGCTCCCACTATCCCAATCACCCCGAGCTCTATCGCCTGTGCGACCGGCTCGGCCTCTATGTGGTGGACGAGGCGAACCTGGAGACCCACGGCATGACCCCCATGGGGCGGCTGGCGCGGGATCCCGCCTGGAGCAACGCCTTCCTGGAGCGTGTTACCCGCATGGTGGCCCGGGACTTCAACCACCCCTGCATCATCATCTGGTCCCTGGGGAACGAATCCGGTTATGGTCCGGCCCACGACGCCATGTATCGCTGGGTGAAGGGGGCGGATCCCAGCCGCCCGGTGCAGTACGAAGGGGGCGGGGCCGACACCCCGGCCACCGACATCATCTGCCCCATGTATGCCCGTACCCACCAGGATCAACCTTTCCCGGCGGTGCCCAAGTGGGCGCTGGCCAAGTGGATCGGCCTGCCGGAAGAGACCCGGCCGCTGATCCTGTGCGAATACGCCCACGCCATGGGCAACAGCCTGGGGGGCTATGCCCATTACTGGCAGGCATTTCGCGATCATCCGCGGCTGCAGGGTGGGTTTGTCTGGGATTGGGTCGATCAGGGGCTGGACAAGCAGACCGACGATGGCCGCCATTTCTGGGCCTATGGTGGCGATTTCGGCGACACTCCCAACGATCGCCAGTTCTGCTGCAACGGCCTGCTGTTCCCCGATCGCACCCCCCATCCCTCCCTGTTTGAAGCCCGGCGTGCCCAGCAGCCCTTTGTTCTGACCCTGCAGGGTCGCCAGCCGCTGACGGTGGAGATCCGCAGCGAATACCTGTTCCGCGAGACGGACAACGAACGCCTGCAGTGGCGTCTGTGTGAAGACGGCGTGGTGGTGAGCCAGGGTGAATGCCCGCTCGAGCTGGCCCCCCGGGGGAGCGTGACGCTGACCCTGCTGGAGCAACTGCCGGCCTTTGCGCCGGGGGCGCTCGCCTGGCTGGATCTCGCCATCGTGCAGCCCATCGCCACGGCCTGGGCCGGAGCGGGTCACGAGGTGGCTCGCCAGCAATGCCTGTTGCCCGCGCCCCTGGCGCTGCCGTCGGCCTGCCCGGCGGTCAGCCTGACCGAGCAGCGCGATCACTGGGTGCTTGGCGCCGCAGATTCCCTGTGGCAGCTCGACAAGGCCAGTGGTCGCATCGTCAGCTGGCAGAAGCAGGGCCGCGAGCGGCTGCGCGACGCCATCGCCGATCACTTCTATCGGGCGCCGCTCGACAACGATATCGGCACCAGCGAGGCGGATCACGCCGATCCCAACGCCTGGATTGCCCGCTGGCAGGAGGCCGGACTCAATGATCTGCAGCACCGCTGTCTCGGCCTGGAGGCGAGTCCGGAGCTGGGTCTCATCACGGCGCACCACGGCTACTTCGTGGGTGACGAACCGAAGATCCTGACCCGCTGGCATCACAGGGTGAACGGGGAGGGCGCCATGCACCTCGCCATCGAGGTGGAGGTGGCCGCCGATATGCCCTCCCTGCCGCGCATCGGTGCCCGGCTCTGGCTGGCCGATGAACCGGCCGAAGGTGCCCCGGTGAGCTGGCTGGGGCTTGGCCCCCACGAGAATTACCCGGATCGCCGGCTCGCCGCCGATCTCGGTCGCTGGCAATTGCCCATCGAGGCGTTGCACACCCCTTATGTCTTCCCCACCGACAACGGGCTGCGCTGCGATACCCGCGCACTGCAACTGGGGGATCTGGTGGTGGAGGGGCGCTTCCACTTCAGTGTCAGCCGCTACAGTCAGCAGCAGCTGACCGAAGCCCGTCACCAGACCGATCTGGTGGCTCTGGGGGGCACGCACCTGTGCCTCGATGGCTTCCACATGGGGGTGGGAGGCGACGACTCCTGGAGCCAGAGCGTGCGGCCCGAGTTCTGGCTGTTGCCGGGTTGTTATCAGTGGCACTGCCGTCTGAGCTAGCCGGACCCGCCGTCGCGAGATGGCGAGACCCAAAGGCAGTTTCTCACGTAACTATTTAATTTTTAACAATATTACGGCTATGTAACAGAGTGTAAACGTTTTCATTTTGTTGCTAGGATCACAGACCGCCTCACAACAAACTGATTACATTAGGCTGGCGCCAGCTCAAACGGTGTACAGCATTCCCTACAAAAAACAGATAGAGATCGGAGCATAACAATGAAAAAACTCACGACAGTTGCCACCTTGCTGATGGGACTGATGGCGGGAGCCCAAGCCCAGGCCGATACCCGTATCGGGGTCACCGTCTACAAGTACGACGACAACTTCATGGCCGTGGTGCGCAAGGCCATCGAGAAAGAAGCGTCGGCCACCCCGGGTGTGGAACTGCTGATGAACGACTCCCAGAACGACCAGTCCAAGCAGAACGACCAGATCGATGTACTGCTGGCCAAGGGCGTGAAGGCCCTGGCCATCAACCTGGTTGACCCGGCGGCGGCCCCTGTCGTGATTGAGAAAGCCCGTGCGGACGAGATCCCCGTGGTCTTCTACAACAAGGAACCGAGCGCGGCCGACCTGGCCAGCTATGACAAGGCCTACTACGTGGGCACCGACTCCAAGGAGTCCGGCATCATCCAGGGCCAGCTGATCGCCAAGCACTGGAAAGCGCACCCCGAGTGGGATCTGAACAAGGATGGCGTCATCCAGTTCGTGCTGCTCAAGGGTGAGCCTGGCCACCCGGATGCGGAAGCACGCACCACCTACGTCGTCAAGACCCTGAACGATGGCGGCATCAAGACCGAGCAGCTGCACATGGATACCGGTATGTGGGATACCGCCATGGCCAAGGACAAGATGGACGCCTGGATCTCCGGTCCGAACGCCAACAAGATCGAAGTGGTCATCGCGAACAACGACGGCATGGCGATGGGCGCCGTGGAATCCCTGAAGGCCCAGGGCAAGACCGCCATCCCGGTGTTCGGTGTTGACGCCCTGCCGGAAGCCCTGGCCATGGTCAAGAGCGGTGCCATGGCTGGTACCGTGCTGAACGATGCGGCCAACCAGGCCAAGGCCACCTTCGAGCTGACCAAGAACCTGGCCGAAGGCAAGCCGGCCGGTGAAGGCACCAACTGGAAGATCGACAACAAGGTCGTCCGCGTTGCCTACGTGGGCGTAGACAAAGACAACCTGTCCCAATTCGAGTAATTCCTCCCCTCAGGGCAAGGGAGATCCCCTTGCCCTCTTTTCAACCAGATGTGATGGCTGATATGACAACACGGCAACAATCAGAATGGCTGTTGGAGATGATTGACGTCAGTAAGAGCTTTCCTGGCGTCAAGGCACTCGATAATGTCAATTTACGGGTCCGTCCTCATTCTGTGCATGCGTTGATGGGCGAGAATGGCGCAGGGAAGTCCACGCTGCTCAAGTGCCTGTTCGGCATCTACGAGAAGGATCAGGGCAAGATCTTCTTCAAGGGACAGGAGATCAACTTCACCTCGTCCAAAGAGGCGCTGGAGAATGGCGTTTCCATGGTGCACCAGGAGCTGAACCTGGTACTGCAACGCACCGTGATGGACAACATGTGGCTCGGCCGCTATCCCACCAAGGGACTGTTTGTCGACCACGGCAAGATGTATCAGGACACCAAGCATATCTTCGAGGAGCTGGACATCGACATCGACCCCAGGGTCAAGGTCGGCACCCTGTCGGTTTCCCAGATGCAGATGATCGAGATTGCCAAGGCATTCTCCTATGACGCCAAGATCGTCATCATGGACGAACCCACCTCCTCCCTGACCGAGAAAGAGGTCAACCACCTCTTCAAGATCATCAACAAGCTCAAGGAGAAGGGGTGCGGCATCGTCTACATCTCCCACAAGATGGAAGAGATCTTCCAGCTCTGTGACGAGATCACCATATTGCGGGATGGCCAGTGGGTGGCGACCCAGCCCCTCAAGGGCATGACCATGGATCAGATCATCGGCATGATGGTCGGCCGCGAGCTCACCCAGCGCTTCCCGGAAAAAACCAACCAGCCCAAAGAGGTGATCCTCGAGGTCGAGCACCTGACGGCCAAGAACCAGCCTTCCATCAAGGACGTGACCTTCAACCTGCACAAGGGGGAGATCCTCGGCATCGCCGGTCTGGTGGGGGCCAAGCGCACCGACATCGTGGAGACCCTGTTCGGCATCCGCGATCGCAGCGAAGGGACCATCAAGCTGCACGGCAAAGAGGTGGCGAACCACAACGCCCACGAGGCGATCCAGAATGGCTTCGCCCTGGTGACCGAGGAGCGCCGCTCCACCGGGATCTATTCACGCCTCGACATCGCCTTCAACTCCCTGATCGCCAACATGGACAACTACAAGGGATCCATGGGGCTGCTCAGCGACAACAAGATGAAGAGCGATACCCAGTGGGTCATCGACTCCATGCGGGTCAAGACACCGACCCAGCAGACCCAGATCGGCTCCCTCTCCGGTGGCAACCAGCAGAAGGTGATCATCGGTCGCTGGCTGCTGACCCAGCCCGAGATCCTGATGCTGGATGAACCGACCCGGGGTATCGACGTCGGCGCCAAGTTCGAGATCTACCAGCTCATCCTGGAGCTGGCGAAGAAGGACAAGGGCATCGTCATCATCTCCTCCGAAATGCCTGAACTGCTCGGCATCACGGACCGCATCATGGTCATGAGCAATGGCCGGGTCGCGGGGATCGTCAACACCAAAGAAACTGACCAGAGCGAGATCCTGCGCCTGGCATCTCTGTACCTATAAAGACAGGAAGACATTATGGAGTCGGCTAAAAATTTCAATCTGATGCAGGCGCTCAAAGAGAACGGCATCTATGTGGTGTTGCTGGTGTTGCTCATGATCATCGTGATCAAGGAGCCCTCCTTCCTCAGCCTCACCAACCTCAGCAACATCCTGACCCAGTCCTCGGTGCGGGTCATCATCGCCCTCGGGGTGGCGGGCATCATCATCACCCAGGGTACTGACCTGTCGGCCGGTCGTCAGGTCGGCCTGGCAGCGCTGATCGCGGCCACCATGCTGCAGGCCCTGACCAACGTCAACAAGGTCTTCCCCACCCTGGGGGAGGTGCCCATTCCGGCGGTGATCCTGCTGGTGTGCGTGGTGGGGGCCCTGATTGGTCTGGTCAACGGCCTGATCGTCGCCTACCTGAACGTGACGCCCTTCATTACCACGCTGGGCACCATGATCATCGTTTACGGCATCAACTCCCTCTATTTCGACTCCGTGGGGGCTTCTCCGGTAGCTGGGTTTGATCCTCGCTTCTCCAACTTTGCGCAGGGCTTCATCCGGATTGGCGGGTTCAAGCTCTCGTACCTGACCTTCTATGCGGCCATCGCCAGCGTCTTCGTCTGGGTGCTGTGGAACAAGACCCGCTTTGGCAAGAACATCTTCGCCATCGGTGGCAACCCGGAAGCGGCCAAGGTGTCCGGCGTCAACGTCGCCGTCAACCTGGTGGTCATCTATGCCCTGGCCGGTGTCTTCTACGCCTTCGGCGGCATGCTGGAAGCGGGGCGGATCGGCAGTGCCACCAACAACCTCGGCTTCATGTACGAGCTGGATGCCATCGCGGCCTGCGTGGTGGGGGGCGTTTCGTTTGCCGGCGGTGTGGGAACTGTCGCGGGTGTGATCACCGGCGTACTTATCTTCACGCTGATCAACTATGGTTTGACCTACATCGGTGTCAGCCCTTACTGGCAGTTCATCATCAAGGGCGGCATCATCATCCTGGCGGTAGCCCTGGACTCCATGAAGTACGCCAAGAAGAAATAAGCATTGGCAGGGAGGGCCGGGTCATCCCGGCCCTTTCTCTTTGGAGGGACCCATACGATGGCATTCAAAGTCAAAATCAACGTGCTGCTGCTGCTCGCCATTCTGGTCACCATCGGTACCGCCTGGTTCAGCGTCAACCACTTCATCAGCGGCTACATCCGCACCCAGGCCACCCAGAACATCAACGAGCAGATCACCCTGGTCAGGGAGAAGCTGGCGGGTGACATCAACCAGAAGGTGCTGCTGGCCGCCAACCTCAACCTCGGGGTGACCAGCGTCAAGAAGGCGCTGCAGGAGACCGGCTTTCACAACATCGTCAAGCTCATTGGCGACATGGCATTCGACGCGAACGGGGTCATCGACGACAAGGCCAGGGTTGATGCCCTGCGCAAGCTGATCCCCGCCGCCAACAACCAGATCACCGTCAGCCCGATGGAGCAACTGGACGGCAAACCCGTCATCTCCATTCTGGTGCCGCGCGGTGCAGACTCCGCCTACCTCTACTACCTCGACATGAGCGAATTCAAGACGCTGCTGACCAAGGTAAGCGGCGAGGGGCGTTACTTCTCCCTCACCGACAGTCAGGGACAGGTGCTCTACAGCAGCAAGCCCCAGGGAGAGAGCGAGAGCCGCCCCAACAAGCTGGATATTCGCGGCAGCGAGTGGACCCTGACCGGTTATGTGGATCTCGACTATATCCGTGCCATGACCCAGGCGCTCAACGGCAAGATCACCCTGGCCCTGCTCGGGGTGGCGGCACTGGTACTGGCCCTCTCCATGGTGGCCCTCAACCTGGCCTATAGACCCATCCTCTCCCTGCGCGACCTGGTACAGGAGCTCTCCCAGGGCAATGGGGATCTGACCCGCCGGCTCACGGTGACCAGCAAGGATGATCTCGGCCAGATCTCGGCGGGCATCAACCGTTTCATCGAGCAGTTGCAGGGCATGATGGGGGAGGTGAGACAAGCGAGCGGCCAGCTCAATGAAGGGATATCGGCATTGGCGAGGCAGACGGGGTCAGCCCAGGGCCTGCTGGCGGAGCATGTGCGGGAGACCGAACAGGTGGTCACCGCCATCAATGAGATGAGCCGTACTGCCGTCTCGGTATCGGAGAGCGCGGCCAATACTGCCCAGCTGACCGGCCAGAGCCAGCAACTGGCCAACCAGTCGCGTCAGGTGGTGGATCAGGCCATGGCCAGCGTCACTGCGCTGGTGACGGAGGTGGAGACCACGGCACACTCCATCGAAGCCATGCAGCAGGATGTGCAGCAGATAGGCTCGATTCTCGGGGTCATCGGTGGCATCGCAGAGCAGACCAATTTGCTGGCCCTCAACGCCGCCATCGAGGCGGCCCGGGCTGGTGAGCAGGGGCGGGGGTTTGCGGTGGTGGCGGACGAAGTGCGCTCTCTGGCGGGACGCACCCAGAAGAGCACTGCCGAGATCCAGACCATGCTGACCCGGCTGCAACGGGGCACCCAGACCGTGGTGGCTGCCATGGGCAACACCCGGCAGAGCTGCCAGGATGCGGCGGAAAACACCAGCAAGGTGAATGCGTCACTGGATCTGATGGCGGGAGAAGTGGTGGAGATCAACGATCTCATCAGCCATATCGCCACGGCCGCGGAGGAGCAGAGTGCCGTCGCCGAGGAGATCAATCGCAACATGAGTGCCATCGCCGAGGTGATCACCCAGCTCAAGGGGAATGGCGAGCGCACCGTGGACAGCTCAAACGCCATGCAGCGCACCTATGACAGGCTGCGGGAGATAGTGGGGCACTTCCGGCTGGAATAGCGCCGGCTGGGCGAGTCCCGGGTATCGTGGCCAGCAGTACCGTGGCCGGGGTGACCCATCAGCGGGCAGACGTGAAAAATACCCAAAAAAGATGGGGGCGACTTGCGTCGCCCCCGATAGTCTTATCGCTCATATCCTTGAACGAAGTTGCTCCCTGCAATCCCTGACTATACCTCTTCCTTTAGGTTTCCCCTTCCCAATCCTTTGGGGTGTCCTTTAGCCATCATGGCCTGACGAGTCATCCGTTCCCGTCGCACTTTCTCCGTCCTGGGAGGTGTCCTTTACCACATCCTGTGGTGAGTCAATTTGCCCAACCCTGGCAGCCAGTCTTCCTGACCGACTTCATTGCGTCCGTGCAGGAGTAACTATAAGGATTTCGCGCAGGGCGACAATGACATGCTGAAAAACGTTTTATTCAAACTGGTTTCCCGCGAAAGGATAATGAAGTTATCTTTTTTAAAATCATGGTTTTAATGATCTATCATGCTGTTTTTTCACGCGCATCTTCCGACTATGGCGAGAATTTTGTTGGCACTTTACTTACGCAGTCTATGGCGAATATCTCACAAGGCGTTTAACTGCGGTTCAGAATCCGGGGAGGCCGGTCAGTGTCGATCGCAGATGAGGGTGGAGGAGGGCAACGGGCATGATGCAGGTGGCGTGGTCCGGATCCCATTCAGAAGATAAAGGAGGTAAAGGAGGGAAAGCTGAGATGACCCAAGAGGAGATCGCCTCCCCTTGGGCGAGAGGGTCAGGGATGCTGGCTGCCATCGTGCCATTGGCATAGGTAGGCGGGGACCAGCATCTGGGGTGCCTGGTCAACGTGACAGACCACCAGCGGCATGGCGGGGGCTCCCTGGGCATGCACCAAGGCCGGTGTCATGGGCAGGACCAGGGCGACGAACAGAAACAGCGACGGGATCTTCATGGTTATCTCCTTGGTGACGGGAACGAATGTGACAAGCATCACTTTTTGAGTTAAGGCGAACCCGAAATCGGCGCAAGGTGACTGAAAAAATTCAACTAATGAAAAAACTTTGGATCCCGGTTGCACTCCGGTCGTTGAAAAAGGCGCCATCAGGATGCGTGCAAAATGCATATCCATATAAAAGAGATAGTGCACACAACTTGGCAATGAGGCTCGCCATCTGGCCCGGGCAGGCCGCCATGATCTGGGACAAGAGATGGATTATTCAGCGATAAAGGAGCAGGTGATTATTTATGTGGGAGCAAACGGGATGATAAGCGAGGATAAATTCAAAGGTGGGTGAAGTTTATTCAAAAAATGAGCGATCTGATTTTAATATAATGATTTATTTGATGTTTTTTATTTGTGGCTATCCATTTATGGATATCATGGATGAATGAAATTGCGTTCTTTGTGGAATATATTGGGGCTTTATTGCGTATTTATGCCGGATGGAGGGTGAGGGAAATGTCAGATATGTAAACTCCATCATAAATTAACTTCTGAATTTATGCAGTCTCGGGTGAATGTGATCAATGTCCAAGTTTGGTGGAGTTGCCAGACCTAATCTCTGCGTCGAAAGGCAAGGGCAGGATAGAACACAAGCCGAGTGCCCTACATAAAGAATATCCCGCCTTAGCCACGAGCCTGAATAGAAGGAATCTATTCAATCACTCGCAGGGACCACTGCTAGACGGAATATCATCATGAGCAAATTTTATGTAGGTTCTGAAGTTGGCCAGTTGCGCCGTGTCATGTTGCACCGCCCCAACCTCAGTCTGAAGCGTCTGACCCCTTCCAACTGCCAGGATCTGCTGTTTGACGACGTCCTGTCCGTGGAACGTGCCGGTCAGGAGCACGACAAATTCGCTCAGGTACTGCGCGATCAGAATGTCGAAGTCTTCCTCCTGACCAATCTGCTGGCGGAAACCCTGGACGTGCCGGAAGCCAAAGCCTGGCTGCTGCAACACCAGGTCTCCGACTATCGCCTCGGCACTGCCCTGGCCAACGACGTGCGCTGCTTCCTGGCGGACATGCCTCACCGCGAGCTGGCCCGCATCCTCTCCGGCGGCCTCACCTACTCCGAGATGCCCTACAGCGGCGTCAACATGGTGGTCGGCATGCATGCCCCGACCGATTTCATCATCGAACCGCTGCCCAATCACCTCTTCACCCGCGACACCTCCTGCTGGGTCTATGGCGGCGTCTCCATCAACCCCATGGCCAAGGCCGCCCGTCGTCGCGAGACCAACCACGTGAAGGCCATCTACCGCTGGCACCCGCAGTTTGCCGGTCAGGAGTTCATCAAGTACTTCGGTGACGAGGAGCGCGACTACGACAACTCCACCATCGAAGGGGGCGACGTCCTGGTCATCGGCCGAGGCGCCGTGCTCATCGGCATGTCCGAGCGCACCACGCCGCAAGGGGTGGAGCATCTGGCCCGCAGCCTGTTCAAGCACGGTCAGGCCAAGCAGGTCATCGCCATGGAGCTGCCGAAACACCGTAGCTGCATGCACCTCGACACCGTCATGACCCACATGGATGTCGACACCTTCTCCGTCTATCCGGAAGTCATCCGCAAGGATGTGAACTGCTGGAGCCTGACCCCGGGCGGTGCCACCGGGATGAACATCAAGGAAGAGGGTTACTTCGTGACCGCCATCGAGAAGGCGCTGGGGGTGGATCAGCTCAGGCTCATCACCACCGGCGGCGACAGCTTCGAGGCCGAGCGGGAGCAGTGGAACGACGCCAACAACGTGCTGACCGTGCGCCCCGGCGTGGTGGTGGGTTACGAGCGCAACACCTACACCAACGAGAAGTACGACAAGGCCGGCATCACTGTGCTGCCCATCCCGGGTGAAGAGCTGGGACGTGGCCGCGGCGGCGCCCGCTGCATGAGCTGCCCGATGGAACGTGACGGCATCTGACAAGACGGCGTGGCGCCGGCAGAGGCTGGCGCCACACACACCCGAATTCGAGAGTAACACCCATGAAAAAACCAACTGTCGTCGTCGCCCTGGGGGGCAATGCCCTGCTCCGCCGAGGCGAACCTCTGGAAGCCGACATCCAGCGCAAGAACATCGCCACCGCCGCCAAGACCATCGCCCGCATCGCCGAGGATTACAACGTGGTGCTGGTGCACGGCAACGGCCCGCAAGTCGGCCTGCTGGCCCTGCAAAACAGCGCCTACACCAAGGTCTCTCCCTATCCCCTGGATGTGCTGGGTGCCGAGTCCCAGGGCATGATCGGCTACATGCTGATCCAGGAGCTGAAGAACCTGATGCCGAGCCGCAACGTCACCGCGCTGCTGACCCAGGTGCAGGTTGATCCCCAGGATCCGGCGTTTGCCAATCCGACCAAATTTATCGGCCCCGTCTACGAAGAGGCGGAAGCCCGCACCCTGGCTGCCGAGAAGCACTGGGTGGTCAAGGCAGACGGCAAGTTTTTCCGCCGCGTGGTGCCGTCCCCGCTGCCCCAGCGCATCGTCGAAGGCGACGCCATTGAAACCCTGATCGCCCAGGGTCACCTCATCATCTGTACCGGTGGTGGTGGTATCCCGGTGACCTGGGATGGCCAGAGCCTGACCGGCATCGAGGCCGTCATCGACAAGGACATGTCTGCCGCCTACCTGGCCAAGCAGATCAAGGCCGACGCCCTGCTGATCCTGACCGATGCCGATGCCGTCTATCTGGACTGGGGCAAGCCGACCCAGCGTCCGCTGCGGGTCACCAGCCCGGACGAGCTGGCGGGCGTCAAGTTCGACGCCGGCTCCATGGGGCCCAAGGTCGAAGCCTCCTGTGAATTCGTCAAGGCGACCGGCGGCATGGTCGGGATCGGTTCCCTGGAAGATGGCCTGGCCATCCTCAAGGGGGAAGCCGGCACCAACATCGTCGCCACCAATACCGTCAATGCCTGAGCCAAGGCTCTGGTCTGAACAACTGCGTAGTCAATAACACTGCCAAATTGGTCTGAACAAATATAGAGAGAACTCATCATGGCTTTTAATCTGCGTAACCGTAACTTCCTGAAACTGCTGGACTTCACCCCGCGCGAAATCCAATACATGATCGATCTGGCCATCGACCTGAAGAAAGCCAAATACGGTGGCTATGAGCGTAAACACCTGACCGGAAAGAACATTGCCCTGATTTTCGAGAAGACCTCCACCCGTACCCGTTGTGCGTTTGAAGTGGCGGCCTTCGACCAGGGCGCCCAGGTCTCCTACCTCGGCCCGAGCGGTTCCCAAATCGGTCACAAGGAGTCCATGAAGGACACCGCCCGGGTGCTGGGCCGCATGTATGACGGCATCGAATACCGCGGCTACGGCCAGGAGATCGTGGAAGAGCTGGGGGCCCACGCCGGTGTGCCGGTCTGGAACGGCCTGACCAACGAATTCCACCCGACCCAGATCCTGGCGGACTTCATGACCATGCTGGAGCACGGCAAGGGCAAACGCCTGGATCAGATCAAGTTCGCCTACCTGGGTGACGCCCGCAACAACATGGGCAACTCCCTGATGGTGGGTGCCGCCAAGATGGGCATGGACATCCGTCTGGTGGCGCCGAAAGCCTTCTGGCCGGAAGAGGAGCTGGTTGCCACCTGCCGCCTCATCGCCGAAGAGACCGGTGCGCGCATCCACCTGACCGAAGACGTGAAAGAGGGTGTGCTGGGTGCCGACTTCCTCTACACCGACGTCTGGGTCTCCATGGGTGAAGCGAAGGAAGCCTGGGATCAACGGGTCAAACTGATGACCCCGTATCAGGTCAACATGGATGTCATCAACGCGACCAAGAACCCGGATGTGAAGTTCATGCACTGCCTGCCGGCGTTCCACAACGACGAGACCACCATGGGCAAGGAAGTGGCCGACAAATATGGCATGAAGGGCCTGGAAGTGACCGAGGACGTGTTCGAATCCGAGCACAGCATCGTGTTCGACGAGGCGGAAAACCGGATGCACACCATCAAGGCAGTGATGGTGGCTACGCTGGGCGACTGACGTCGTCAGTGGTGCCGGGGGGTGACCCCCGGCTTTTCAACCATGTGACAGCGGCATAATACCTCCAACCCTACGACCCGCAGCCTGCATGGATACCACACCCACAGAAGGAAGCTGGACCATGACCAAATTCAAGTTCCCGTCAGCCTACACGATACTGTTTGTGCTGATCGCCCTGGTGGCCGCCCTGAGCTGGATAGTGCCGGCCGGCAAATACGAGATGACCATGAACGAGGCCCTCGGCAAGGAAGTGCCGGTGGCTGGTACCTACAAACTGGTGGATGCCAATCCCCAGGGGATCGTCGACGTGCTGCTGGCACCCATCGACGGTCTCTACAACCACGACACCTATGAGGCTGGCGCCATCGACGTCTCCCTCTTCATCCTGATCATCGGTGGCTTCCTTGGCATCGTGACCAAGACAGGTGCCATCGATGCCGGCATCGAGCGCGTCACCGATCGCCTGCGTGGCCGTGAAGAGTGGATGATCCCGATCCTGATGGCGCTGTTCGCCGCAGGGGGCACCATCTACGGCATGGCGGAAGAGTCCCTGCCGTTCTACACCCTGCTGGTGCCGGTGATGATGGCGGCCCGCTTCGACCCCGTGGTCGCCGCCGCAACCGTGCTGCTGGGGGCCGGTATCGGTACCCTGGGCTCCACCATCAACCCGTTCGCCACCGTGATCGCCGCCAACGCGGCCGGCATCTCCTTCACCGACGGCATCTGGTTGCGGGTCGCCATGCTGGTGGCCGGTTGGCTGATCTGCGTGGCCTATGTGATGCGTTACGCCAAGATGGTGCGAAGTGATCCCAGCAAGTCCCTGGTGGCCGACAAGTGGGAAGAGAACCGAGCCCACTTCCTCGGCAACAAGAGCGACCAGATGCTGGAGTTCACCACCACCCGCAAGATCGTGCTGGGCATCTTCGTCGCCGCCTTCGCCGTGATGATCTACGGGGTGGCCGTGCTGGGTTGGTGGATGGCGCAGATCTCCGGCGTGTTCCTGGCTGCCGCCATCATCGTCGGCGTCATCTCCCGCATGAGCGAGGAGGAGCTGACCTCCAACTTCATCGACGGTGCCCGCGATCTGCTCGGCGTGGCCCTCATCATCGGTATCGCCCGCGGTATCGTGGTGGTGATGGACAACGGCATGATCACCCACACCATTTTGCACAGTGCAGAGGGGATAGTGACCGGCCTCTCCACCATCGTCTTCATCAACGTGATGTTCGTGCTGGAAGTGGTGCTCTCCTTCCTGGTGCCCTCCTCCTCCGGTCTGGCGGTGCTGACCATGCCGATCATGGCGCCGCTCGCCGACTTCGCCAACGTGGGCCGCGAGCTGGTGGTCACCGCCTACCAGTCCGCCTCCGGCCTGGTGAACCTGGTGACCCCGACCTCCGCCGTGGTCATGGGGGGGCTGGCCATTGCCAAGGTGCCCTATGTGCGCTGGCTGAAGTGGGTGGCCCCGCTGCTCGGCATGCTGACCGTGCTGATCGTGCTCTGCCTGAGCCTGGGCGCCGTGCTGGCATGAATGCCGACAGAGATAGGGATAACAACGGGAGCCTGGGGCTCCCGTTTTTTATGGCTGGCAAGGCGGGGCGCCCGGCCTCTCACGTGGCCTGGCTCCTTGCCGCGCGGGCAACAAAAAGGCGACCCCGGGGTCGCCTTCTGGCATCCAGCAGGGGTCAGCGGGCGTTTTCCAGGGTGCGCACCACGGCGGCGTGAGCCTGGCGGGTGCGGCTGATGTGGCGCGGGGCGATCAGTACCACGTCGTTGCCGGCCACGGCCCCCAGGATCTCGGGATTGGCGTTGCGATCCAGCAGGCGAGCCACCACGGTAGCGGCCCCCGGGGTGGTATGCACCAGCACCATCTGCTGGTTGTGGACCACGGCGCGCACCATGTCGTGGATGGAGCGGGTGCTGCCGGCGGGCTCCAGCTGCTCGTCCACCAGGGTGTAGACCTTCTTGCCGTTGGCGTTCTGGGCCTTGGCGACCCCGAGACGGCGCAGCAGGCGGGAGATGGTGGACTGGCTGATGTCCGCAAAACCGCGGGCGGAGAGCTCGCGGCGGATCTCCTCCTGGGTGCTGTAACAGTGCTGGCCGATGATCTGGCGGCAGGCGTCGAGCTGGGCCAGGTCGGACTCTGGTTCTGCTGGGCGGCTGAGGGTGTTGACCATGGCGACTTCCTTTGGCGATGAGCGATGGCGGTCTCGCCCAGTCTGTCGTTCCGGCTTTTCATAGCGAAAAACACTAATGAGGAGCACTCAAGCAGGGGATGAGCGAGGTATATCCATTACGGGATGGCAAATTATAACCAAAGGGGGAATAAGTGATGTGACAGGGTTCAAAAATGGGCCCGATGGGGCCCACATGGATATCCTTTGTCGGCAGGCAATCAGTAGCGTTCGCTGACGATGTCCTGGGTGAAGGACTTCTCGCAGTATTTGCACTTCATCCGCACCGCCCCTTTCACCTCGCGCACCCGGAAGTAGCTCTCCACCGGTTCGTTGTGGGAGATGCAGTTGGAGTTGGGGCAGTGGAAGACCCCTTCGATGAACTCCGGCAGCGCCAGTTGGTGCTTCTTCACCACCACGAAGTCTTCGATGATGTTGACGGTCGCCTTGGGGGCGAACAGGGCGAGCTGGTTGGCCTGCTGCTCGGTCAGACGGGTGTTCTCGATCTTGATGAGATCCTTCTTGCCGAGGGCGCCGGATTTGAGGTTGAAGCCGACGGTGATCCGCTCCTGGGTCTCGATCAGCTGGAACAGCTTGAGGATCTTGATGCCCTGGCCGGCGGGGACGTGGTCGATGACGGAGCCGTGACGGATGGCTTCGACTTGCAGTTGGTTCTTCTCGGACATGATGTTCCCCTTTCCCTTAGACGGTTTCGTTCAGTACCAGTGCCAGCAGTGCCTGGCGGGCATAGACCCCGTTCTCCGCCTGCTGGAAGTAGTAGGCGTGGGGGGTCTTGTCGACGGCGACCTCGATCTCGTCAACCCGGGGCAGGGGATGGAGGATCTTCATGGTGGGCTTGGCCCCTTCCAGGGTCGCCAGCTCCAGCACGAACTTGGCGGCCATGTGCTTGTACTCGGTCTCGTCGAAGCGCTCCTTCTGGACGCGGGTCATGTAGAGGATGTCGAGCTCCGGCATCACCTCTTCCATGGTCTCGTGCACGCTGAAGCGGATGCCCTTCTCTTCCAGCTCCTCGCAGAGGTAGTCCGGCATGGCCAGCGCCTCCGGGGAGATGAAGAAGAAGCGGCAGTTGAACAGGCTCAGGGCCTGGGCCAGGGAGTGGACGGTGCGGCCGTACTTCAGGTCACCGACGAAGGCGACGTTGAGGCCGTCCAGCTTGCCTTGGGTCTCGTGGATGGAGAAGAGGTCGAGCAGGGTCTGGGTGGGATGCTGGTTGGAGCCGTCACCGCCGTTGATGACCGGCACCCGGGAGAACTCGGAGGCCAGACGGGCTGCCCCTTCCTTCGGGTGGCGCATCACCACCGCATCGGTGTAGGAGCTGATGATCTTGATGGAGTCGGCCAGAGTCTCACCCTTCTTGGCGCTGGTGTTGCCGCCGTCGGCGAAGCCGATGACGTTGCCGCCCAGGCGCTGGACCGCGGTCTCGAAGGAGAGACGGGTGCGGGTGGAGGCTTCGAAGAAGCAACTGGCGACCAGCTTGTCTTTCAGCAGGCGGCTGTCGGGTTCGGCCTTCAACCGCTGTGCGGTGGCGACCACCAGTTCCATGTCGGACCGGGTCAGATCCGAGATGGAGATGACGTGTTTGTTATAGAGTGGATTGGTCATCGTCTGCATTCCCTTTGGCATCAATGAAGGTTTTTCCGGCACAAAAAAAAGCCCCTGAAACAGGGGCTCTTTTCAAAAAAAACGGGGGATCTGTGGGACGGGAACCGGAAACAACGGGGCCGCTCTGGTGCGCTCCACCCGTCTGCAAGGCTGCTTTTTTCATCAAAAACGGCATCGTCCTGTCCCGACCTTTTTCAAAACCGCACCGATTATAGGGCTGGTTTTTGAATTGTCAAAAATTTATTTCAGAGGCAGGATTTGGGCAGAAAAACGTTTGAGTGCCGCGAACGGGTCGACAAATCCAGAGTGCGTGCTGCGCCTGCAAGGGGGCGCCATCGGCGGCCATGCTGCGCAGGTAGCCGAGCCTGTGGTGCCCCTCCAGCAGGCAGTAGGGATGGGGCAGGGGGTGACCGTCCGGGTAGCAGGTTCCCGGGGCGGTGGCGAGGACGATGACAGGCTCGGACCAGGTGCCCCGGTGCAGCATGTCATCGCCGAGCCAGGAGCGGCGCACGTAGCGGTTGCTGCGCAGCATCTCGCCCCAGCGATCGATCACCTCCATGTGGCGGGAGTCTATCTGCTCGATAATCTGCGCGGTGGGCCAGTGCTCGCACTCGAACTGGTGGCTGGCGAGATCGATAAAGCTCCAGTTGGATTCAAAACCGCGCCAATGACGGTAAATCCACTGGGCGAGCACATTGGAGGGAATGGAGGGCACCAGGGGAGAGACTCTGTCCAGATAATCGGCCAGGGTCTCCGTCTTGCGCTCATCCCGGAAGTTGAGGGGCGCAAGCTGTTGCAGCAGTCGGTAATTGAGCATGGGCAGCCTCCCTGAGCCTGGTTTCACCCTACCCCCATTTGTGTCCCATTCCTACCCCGTCGGGGCTGCAAATACAGCAGCTTACCCCCGCTCCTTGTTGGAATTGCGGGGATCTGCTCGTCATTTGTTCGATCGCATCGAAAGTAAGAAAAAAAGCCTTTACCTTTGACCTCCGCTTTGTATACTACGCCTCGTTTGTTGCAGGGGCGTAGTTCCAATTGGTAGAACAGCGGTCTCCAAAACCGATGGTTGCGGGTTCGAGTCCTGCCGCCCCTGCCATTTTTCAGAAAGGCCAGCTCATTGAGCTGGCCTTTCGCATTTCCGGCGTTTGCCACCGCCTCCGTTAGCCTCTTTTTTCCCGCTTCGCCGCTGCCATTTCTGCCAATGGAGGCCGCTTTTCCCCTGTGCTACACCTTGCTTCCTGCCAGATGGCGCCCTCAGGCGCATCGCATCCGGCGGGCCCAAGGCGCTTCAACAAGGAGAGAGCGATGAACAAGGCAGTGGATACGCGTCACCCCCATGCCCATGCCGGTGGCTGGGTCCCCCGGGATCAGGCCCATGTGGCGCGCTGGGTACAGCGGCTGCGTCAGGCGGTCACCCGCCAGCCTCGCCCGCTGGTGGCCCCGATCGCCGGATTGAAGGCGCTGGTGGAGCAGGATCCCCTCCTGCATCAGCAGGCCCAGGGGATGTTTGACGAGGCGTGGCAGCACGAGCACAGTACGCCGCTCGGTCAGGTCCAGGTGCGCAGCTTCGATGAGTTCCTGCAGCTGCTCAACGGCATCATGACCACGGCCCCGGAAGCCTATCAGGATGTGCAGACCCAGGAGCCTGCCGGGCTGATCGGATTCCCCATCAATGCCCTGCTCAACTGGCCCATGGCGACGGCCGCCGGGTACGACTTCTTTGCCAATGCGCTGGTGAACCAGCAACTGCGCAAGATCCTCGGTTACTGGGCCGACTTCCTGCAAAGTCCCGCGTCCCGTTATGTGCTGACGGTGTCGGTGAGCCCCCTGGATCGCCAGACCCTGATCGTCCCCTGGCTCGGGGAGGTGGCGAAACGGGAGATGGTCAAGGTGGCGCAGGGGGCGCTCGGGGCCGGCGACAACCCCACCCCAGAGCGCTTCGAGGGGATCTTCCACACCGTGCCGGGAGAGGAATACGAGGGCTTCGCCAGCTGGGATGACTTCTTCACCCGCCGCTTCTGCCCCGGCGTGCGGCCGGTGACGGCCCCGGACGATGACAGCGTGATCGCCAACGCCTGCGAGTCGGCCCCGCTGCAGGTGGTGACCGGGGTAAGGCGGCAGGACGCCTTCTGGCTCAAGGGGCAGCCCTATTCCCTGGACAACCTGCTGGACTTCGACCCGCGCGCCGCCGCGTTCGAGGGGGGCACCCTCTATCAGGCCTTCCTCAGCGCCCTCAGCTATCACCGCTGGCACAGCCCGGTGAGCGGCACGGTGCGCTCGGTCAAAGTGGTCAACGGCAGCTACTACCTGGCCAACCGCCACCAGGGTTTCGACAGCCCGGCGGGGCCCGACCCCAGCGCCCCGAACCAGTCCCAGCCCTTCCTGACCGCGGTGGCGACCCGGGCACTCATCTTCATCGAGGCGGACAACCCCAAAATCGGCCTGATGTGCGTGGTGCCGGTGGGCATGGCGGAGGTGTCGAGCTGCGAGGTGACGGTGCAACCGGGGCAGCGGATCGCGAAGGGGGAGCAGCTCGGCATGTTCCACTTCGGCGGCTCCACCCACTGCCTGCTGTTTCGCCCCGGGGTCGAGCTGGCGTTCGACTTCTACGGCCAGCAGCCGGGGCTGGAGGCGACCAACCTGAGGATCAACACGGCGCTGGCGCGGGTCAAATAACCCAGCCGCCGGACAGTAAAAGGCCGCCTTCGGGCGGCCTCGCTGTTGTGAATCCCTCAGGGTTGTCGTTGCAGCAGGAGATCCAGATAGGCGCCTTCGATCAACCGGGAGTGCTCGATACTGAGACGCGCCATGATGTCGTGAGCTTCCTGCATCCCCACCTCGCGCGGTTCGTCATCTTCCAGCACCACTTCCAGTTCGAGGAAGTGACCCAGCCCTTCAACCCGGTCGAGATGGATCCGGGTTCTGCCCACCAGAAACAGGGTCCGCTGTTTTCGCACTCTGCCAATCTGGCCGCAAGCCAGGGTGAGCGTTTCCCGCAGCTTGTCCGGCTCGTTCGTTGGCGTGATGTGGTAGTAGCTCTCCTTCGGACCCTGTTGATCAGGCCTGCGGTAGAAGATGAGCTGGCCTGCCGACGGGGAGAGCGTCCGCAATTTGAAGCGGCCCGATTCACAGCGAAAGAAGGTATCGTCCTGGGCGATGTCGACGGGGCCCTTGTCGGCGATGGCCGCGGCTTTGGGGATAAGGTCATCGACCCCGGCTATGCGGGCTTTGATCTCGATATTTCGTGGCATGGCAGCGGGCTCTCCTTGAAGACGGGATACCCAATCTAGCACAGTCCACGTTGTCGAGAGGGGAGCAACAGGGGGAGTACCAGCTCGGTTCCTGATGGATGCTCAACCCTGCCCGCCAACCCTCTTTGCAGGCACCTGAAACCGCCCTCAAGAGACAGGTCAGCGGGTGCTGGCCTGGCCTGCCCGTCATCCGCGATATGACCTCATGGCCGCCTCATGGCCGCCTTAGGGCGGCCTTGTGGTGCCTGCGGGTGTCAGCATGGAATAGTGAACAGTCTGTTGCTGGTAGTGCGTTCTGTTGTTGATAGATGAAAAAATATCAGGATTCACTAAAGACCGTTCATCATTGTGCCGATAGAACTACCAAGATGGGGGTATTCCCGGCCCCCGGCTACCACAAGGATTCGTTGTCATGACTCTCTCGTTGCGCGGCAAGCTGCTCGCGGCCAGCCTGGGGGTAGTGCTGCTGATGGCAGCCCTGCTCGGTATTGTCGCCTTCCACACCCTCAAATCCCGCACCCTTGACGCCATCCAGAGCGATGCGGTCAACTACGGCCACGCCCACTCGGTGGCCATCGGCAACTGGCTTGAGGATCGCAAGCACGCGGTCAACGCCCTGGCCGCTGTCATTGCGCGCGACCCCGACACGGCCCTGGTGCCCCACCTGTTGCAGACCCGCACCTCCGGCGGTTTCGGCCTCACCTATTTTGGTTCGGCGCAGGGGGAGATGACCCGCCACGATCCCGCCCTCAACACCGCCAACTATGACCCCAGGGCCCGCCCCTGGTACCAGAACGCCGACAAGGCGGGCAAGCTCATCGTCACGCCGCCCTATGTCAGCGTGACCATGCAGCAGATGGTGGTGACCCTGGCCGAGCCGGTGAGCCACCAGGGCCGGGTGATCGGGGTGGCCGGGGCGGATCTCTCCCTCGACGCCCTCATCGACGAGGTGCTGGCCATGAAGGTGCAGGGAGAGGGCTACGCCATGCTGCTCGACCGCACCGGTCTCATCGTCGGCCACCCGAACAAGGAGCTGGCGCTCAAGCAGGTGGCGGAGCTGGATCCCGGTCTCACCGGGGCGGCGCTGGATGCGTGGAGCCGCGATGGCGAACTGCACGGCGCCAACCTGAATGGGCGCGAGGTGCTGCTCTCGGTGCAAGGCGTGCCCGGCACCGACTGGCTGCTCGCCATGGTGATGTACAAGGAGGTGCTGGAGGCGCCGCTCGCCTCCCTGCTGTGGCAACTGGTGGGGCTGACCCTGGTGCTGCTGCTGGTGTTCGGTGCCCTGCTCATCGCCATGTTCAACTACCTGTTCGCGGATCTGGGGCGGGTCTCCAGGGCGCTTGCCGACATCGCCCACGGGGAGGGTGATCTCACGGTGCAGATCGCCACCCGCAGCCAGGATGAGGTGGGGCAGCTGGCCCAGAGCTTCAACCAGTTCGTGGCGCGACTGCACGGCATCGTCAGCCGGTTGCGGGACGTCACCGTCGAGCTGGCGGCCCAGTCCCGCACCCAGGCGGCGGGGGCCGAGGCCCGCAGCCAGCGGGTGCGCCAGCAGCAGGACGAGATCGTCATGGTGGCGACCGCGGTGACCGAGATGGCCTCCGCCACCCAGGAGATCGCTGGCAACGCCGAGTTTGCCGCCAACACCGCCGGCGATGCGGTGCGCCTCGCGGTGGCCGGCCAGTCCCAGGTCGGCCAGAGCCAGCGCAGCATCACGGGGCTGGCGGGGGAGGTCTCCGACGCCAGCCAGACCATCCACGAGCTGGATGGCCACGCCCAGCAGATCAGCGGCATTCTGGCCACCATCAGCGGCATCGCCGAGCAGACCAACCTGCTGGCCCTGAACGCCGCCATCGAGGCGGCCCGGGCCGGGGAGCAGGGGCGCGGCTTTGCCGTGGTGGCGGACGAGGTGCGGGTGCTGTCGCGCCGCACCCACGACTCCACCGCCGAGATCCAGCAGATGATCGAGGCGCTGCAGCAGACCACCCGCAAGGCGGTGGGCGGCATGGAGACCAGTCGCCAGCTGGCGGGCACCAGCGTGGAGGACGCCGAAGCGGCGAATCTCAGCCTGGGCAGGATCAACGAGGCCATCGGCGCCATCAGCGACATGGCGACCCAGATCGCGGCGGCGGCCGAGGAGCAGACCTCGGTGACCGGCGAGATCAGCCGCAACACCGAGAATATCCGCCACGTCTCCCAGGCGCTGGCGGCCCAGGCTGGCGAAGAGGCCGCCCAGGCGGCCCAGCTCAAGTCTCTTACCGAGCGGCTGGAGCAGGAGATCGGGCGCTTCCGGCTCTAGGCTGCGACCCGGATGTGACAAAGGCGACCCTGGGGTCGCCTTTATTCATCCTGTGTATGGATATTATTTCGCCATGCACCCGCTGAATAATGCCGGGTCCTGGCCCTGCAACGGGCGCAGGCAGAGGCTCAGAGAGGCTTGATGTAGCTGTAGAACTCGTTGTCCCGCTGGTAGACGTGCCCTTCGTAGAGGGCCTGAGCCTGCCGGTTGTCGGTGGCGGTGCTCAGCATCAGGAAGGCGGCGCCCGTCTCCTGGCCGTGGCGATCGGCCCGCGCCAGCAGCGCCTGGGCCACCCCCTGCTGGCGGGCCGCCGGCGCCACGAACAGATCGTACAGCAGCCAGATGGGCTTCAGGGCGAGGGAGCAGAACAAGGGATAGAGGTGGGCAAATCCCAGCACCTCTCCCGCCTCGCTCTGGGCCACGAAGAGCACCGACTCCCCGGCGGTGCAGCGCTCCAGCAGGAAGGCTTCGGCGGCCTCGGGCCGGGCAGGCAGCCGGTAGAACGCCCGGTATTCCACGAACAGGGGGGTGACCCGGGGAATGTCCCCGGGGGTGGCCTGGAAGATCCTCATGGGGCGTTCCCCGCCGGATCCTGGCTGACCCAGATCAGCCGGTCGGTGGCAAAGCCGAGCCCCCGGGCCCGCTCGACCAGGGCCTCTACCTTCTCTTTGGGGGGATGGGGCGTGCGGGAGAGGATCCAGAGGTACTGGAGGTTGTAACTGCTCACCAGGGAGAGGTCATAGTCCGTCGCCAGCACGTTGTAGCTGCCGTAGAAGGGGCCGAAGAAGCTCACCTTGAGGCGCCCCTCGTCGCTGTCGCCCACGAAGTAGGCGCGCCCCTCGGCCTCGCGCCATTCCCCCTGTTCGTTCTGCCCCCGGTTGAGCACCCTGACGCCGCCGTCATCCCGCAGGCTGTAGCTGGCGGTGACCCGGCTCAGGCCGCGCTCGAAGCCGTGATCGAGGCGGGCGATTTCGTACCAGGTGCCGAGGTAACGGTCGAGCTGGAAGGGCTTGACCACCTGGTGTCCCGGTGGAATGCCGGTGCAGGCGGTGGCCAGCAGGGTCAGAACGAGCAGGATCAGTGTGCGCATGTCATCCCTCCACGATACGCAGTTGTCCCGAGCGGAAGCGTGCCGCGTGTTCGCTCGGGGTGTTGCCAAAGAAGCGTTTGTATTCGCGGCTGAACTGGGAGCCGCTCTCGTAGCCTACCTTGTCCGCCGCTACCCCGGCCTTGAGGCCGTCGTGCAGCATCATCAGCCGCGCCCGGTGCAGGCGCAGGGTCTTGATGTACTGCAGGGGTGAGGTGGCGGTGGCCGCCTTGAAGTGGTGGTGGAAGGCCGAGACGCTCATGTTCGCCTCCCGGGCCAGCTCCTCCACCGTCAGGTTCTCGGTAAAGCGCTGCTCCATGATACGCAGCACCCGGGCGATCTGGCTCACCTGACTGTGACGGCTGGCCATGGCCAGCAGGGCGGGGGCCCCCCCTTCGTGCAGGGCGTGGAACAGGATCTCGCGCACGATCTGGGGCCCCAGCACCCGGGCGTGGAGCGGTTTGTCCATCACGTCGATGAGGCGTTCCACCGCGCAGAGCATGGTCTCGGAGAGGGGCACGGAGACGACGCCGCGACCCGGCTCCGCCGGGGTGGGGGCCGCGTCCCCCATCTCCAGCAGCAGGGCCTGCAGCGCCGCCACGTCGATCTCCACCGAGAGCCCCACCAGAGGGGATTCGGGGGAGGCGAAGCACTCGCACTCGCAGGGCAGCGGCAGGGTCATCATCAGGTAGTGCTCGGGGTCGTAGCGGAAGGTGAAGTCCGAGAGATAGCCCACCTTGTGCCCCTGCAGGATGATGATCATGCGCGGGCGGTAGAGCACCGGGATGCGGTCGTGATGCTCCGTGGTGTAGATGAGGTGCACGCCGGGCACGGGGGCGGCGGTGATCCCCGGGTGGGGTGCCAGGGCGGCGAGTCGGCTGGCGAGGGCGGACTGGTGGGTCGCCGCGATGGGCTGATTTGTACTCATTTATCCAGGCTCAGTAGAAATAGGCAAGAAATCGGCAGAAAGCTCCCTTGATGGTAGGGGGTTATAAGAGAAAAATGCAACCCATACTTTACCGACTACGACCACCCCGGGAGATCCCATGAACAACTTCATCCTGCACACCCCCACCAAGGTGCTGTTCGGCAAGGGCCAGGTGGCCCAGCTGCGCGGCCAGATCCCCAGCGACGCCCGCATCCTCGTCACCTACGGCGGTGGCAGCGTGGTGCGCAGCGGCCTGCTGGACCAGATCCGCAGCGAGCTGGCCGGCCTGACCCTGTTTGAATTTGGCGGCATCGAGCCCAACCCCACCTACGAGACCCTGATGGGTGCCGTCGAACTGGCCCGCGCCGAGAAGATCGACTTCCTGCTGGCAGTGGGTGGCGGCTCCGTGCTGGACGGCTCCAAGTTCATCGCCGCGGCCGCTCACTACGATCCGGCCAGGGATCCCTGGCACATCCTCGAGACCGTCGGGGGCGAGGTGGCCTCCGCCATTCCTCTGGGCAGCGTGCTGACCCTGCCGGCCACCGGTTCCGAGATGAACATGGGCGCCGTCATCACCCGCAAGAGCACAGGGGACAAGCAGCACTTCTTCTCGCCCTTCGTGATGCCGCGCTTCGCCGTGCTCGACCCCGTGCTCACCTACACCCTGCCCGCCCGTCAGGTGGCCAATGGGGTGGTGGATGCCTTCATCCACACCCTGGAGCAGTACCTCACCTACCCGGTGGATGCCAAGGTGCAGGATCGCTTCGCAGAAGGGCTGCTGCTGACCCTGGCGGAAGAGGGGTCCAAGGCGCTGGTGGAGCCGGAAAACTACGACGTGCGTGCCAACATCATGTGGAGCGCCACCCTGGCACTGAACGGCCTGATCGGAGCCGGTGTGCCCCAGGACTGGGCCACCCACATGCTGGGCCACGAGATCACCGCCCTGCACGGTCTGGACCACGCCCAGACCCTGGCGGTGGTGCTGCCCGCCCTGCTGCAGGCCAAGCGCGAGCAGAAGCGCGCCAAGCTGCTGCAATACGCCGAGCGGGTCTGGGATCTGCGCAGCGGCAGTGACGAGGCGCGTATCGACGGGGCCATCGCCGCCACCCGCGACTTCTTCGAGCGGATGGGGATCAAGACCCGGCTGCGGGATTACGTGGCCGACGCCCGGATCGACGCCCTGCTGGCCAAGCTCGAAGAGCACGGCATGACAGCCCTGGGTGAGCACGGCGACATCGACCTGGCCCAGAGCCGGCATATTTATGAGGCGGCCTGGTAAGCAGAGCACGCCTGAACCGGGCCCAAGGCCCGGTTGCACCAGGGGGCCCGAACCCGCCAGCAGGCGGGGACGCGGCCCCCTGATCGTTGCAAAATGGTTACTTTTTCCCTTTTCATCTCATCAGATGAGCCAACGGCAGATTTCGTAAGAACAAAAAACGCTAAGGTAGAGGCCGGGTTAAACATTTTTTTTGACTGGTTGGATCACTTTTTTTAGCGCTTTTTGCTGGTATAAGCCCCTAATTTGGTTTGTTTTTTTTAATCATGGTCCGGGATGGGCTGAATTCTGTACCCGCCCGCCCGGGGCCGTGGTTGTAATAAAACTCCAAAATTTGATACTAATCACCCTCGCGCCTGAAAAGCGGGGGCCTGACCGTGACAGGAGGTCGAGGTGAAGCCTGCTGATTTTCATAACAAAGGGCCCGTGACCTGCACTTTGATCATGCCTTGTCCCCTCAGACATGAGAGACTTGGCGATGATTGTTTATTAACCATCAGGGAATAGTCATGCAGATTGGAATACCGAGAGAGAGTCTCGCCGGTGAGACCCGGGTCGCAGCGACCCCGGCCACTGTCGAGCAGCTGAAAAAGCTCGGCTTCGAGGTTGCCATCGAGGCCGGTGCCGGCCTGCGAGCCAGCTTCGATGATGCCGCCTTCGAGGCTGCCGGTGCCAGCGTGGTACCGAACGTCTGGCAAGCCGACCTTGTCTTCAAGGTCAACGCGCCGACCGAGGCCGAAATCGCACAAATTAAGGATGGTGCCACCCTGGTGAGCTTCATCTGGCCCGCCCAGAACCCCGAGCTGGTCAAGAAGCTTTCCGAGCGCAACATCAATGTGATGGCGATGGACATGGTGCCGCGGATCTCCCGTGCCCAGTCCCTCGACGCCCTCTCTTCCATGGCCAACATCGGTGGCTATCGCGCCGTCGTAGAAGCCGCGCACCAGTTCGGTCGCTTCTTCACCGGCCAGATCACCGCCGCCGGTAAAGTACCGCCCGCCAAGGTGCTGGTCATCGGTGCCGGTGTGGCCGGTCTGGCCGCCATCGGGACCGCCGGTTCCCTCGGTGCCATCGTGCGTGCCTTCGATACCCGTCTGGAAGTGGCCGAGCAGATCGAGTCCATGGGTGGGGAATTCCTCAAGCTGGACTTCGGCGGCGAAGATGGCGCATCCAGCGACGGTTACGCCAAGGTGATGAGCGAAGAGTTCATCAAGGCCGAGATGGAGCTGTTCGCCCAGCAGGCCAAGGAAGTGGACATCATCATCACTACCGCCCTGATCCCGGGCAAGCCGGCACCCAAGCTGATCACCAAGGAAATGGTGGACAGCATGAAGCCGGGCTCCGTCATCGTGGACATGGCGGCCCAGGCCGGCGGCAACTGCGAATACACGGTACCGGGTGAACTGCATGTCACCGACAACGGCGTCAAGGTGATCGGTTACACCGATCTGCCGGGCCGCCTGCCTGCCCAATCCTCCCAGCTCTACGGCACCAACCTGGTGAACCTGATGAAGCTGATGTGCAAGGAGAAGGACGGCAACGTCGCCATCGACTTCGAAGACGTGGTGCAGCGCAACATGACGGTGGTCCAGGCCGGTGAAGTGACCTTCCCGCCCCCCGCCATCTCCGTCTCTGCTGCCCCGCAGAAACCCGCTGCCGCCAAACCGGCCGCCAAGAAGGAAGAGGCCAAGCCCTCCAACAAGAAGTTCGTGTTCGGTGCCCTCGGCATCGCCGCCTTCGGTTGGGTGGCCGCCGTAGCGCCTGCCGCCTTCCTCTCCCACTTCACCGTCTTCATCCTGGCCTGCGTGGTCGGTTACTACGTGGTGTGGAACGTCTCTCACGCCCTGCACACGCCGCTGATGTCGGTCACCAATGCCATCTCCGGCATCATCGTGGTCGGTGCGCTGTTGCAGATTGGACAAGGGTCGACCCTGGTCACCGTGCTGGCCTTTGTCGCCGTGCTGATTGCCAGTATCAACATCTTCGGTGGCTTCACCGTCACTCAGCGCATGCTGAAGATGTTCCGTAAGGATTAAGGGGGTTTAACGTGTCTCAAGGACTGGTAACAGCATCCTATATCGTTGCCGCCGTGCTCTTCATCCTCAGTCTCGCGGGACTGTCGAAGCAAGAAACGGCCAAGCATGGCAACCTGTTCGGTATCGCGGGGATGGCCATCGCCCTGCTCGCCACCGTCTTCAACCCGGAAACCAGTGGCGTCCACTGGATCATCCTGGCCATGGCCATCGGTGGCGCCATCGGCGTGCGTCTGGCCCTCAAGGTCGAGATGACCGAGATGCCCGAGCTGGTGGCCGTGCTGCACAGCTTCGTGGGCATGGCAGCGGTGCTGGTGGGCTTCAACAGCTTCATCGATCTGCACCCCTCCGCCCCCGCTGAAGTGGTGGTCTCCGTCGGTTCCAACCTGGATGCGACCCTGGCAGCCGCCCGGGCGGCGTTCGAGCAGGCGGCAAGCGTCGCCCAGATCGAGCACCTCTCCGGCGCCATGCTGAACATCCACCTGGTGGAAGTGTTCCTGGGCGTCTTCATCGGTGCCGTGACCTTCACCGGTTCCGTGGTGGCGTTCGGCAAGCTGCGTGGCCTCATCTCTTCCAAGCCGCTGATGCTGCCGCACCGCCACAAGCTGAACCTGCTGGCAGTGGTGGTCTCCATCGCGCTGATGATCCACTTCGTCAACGCCGGTGGCTCCACCTTCGCCCTGCTGGTGATGACCCTGATCGCCTTCGCCTTCGGCTGGCACCTGGTCGCCTCCATCGGTGGTGCGGACATGCCGGTGGTGGTCTCCATGCTGAACTCCTACTCCGGTTGGGCGGCGGCGGCGGCGGGCTTCATGCTTTCCAATGACCTGCTGATCGTCACCGGTGCCCTGGTGGGTTCCTCCGGTGCCATCCTTTCCTACATCATGTGCAAGGCGATGAACCGCTCCTTCATCTCCGTGATCGCAGGAGGCTTTGGCTCCGACGGCGTGGCCTCCACCGCCGAGCAGGAGCTGGGCGAATACCGCGAGACCAACGCCGAAGACGTGGCCGACATGCTGAAGAACGCCAGCTCCGTCATCATCACCCCGGGCTACGGCATGGCGGTGGCGCAGGCCCAGTACCCGGTGGCCGAGATCACCCAGAAGCTGCGTGATCGCGGCGTCAAGGTGCGCTTCGGCATCCACCCGGTGGCCGGTCGTCTGCCTGGTCACATGAACGTGCTGCTGGCGGAAGCGAAAGTCCCCTATGACATCGTGCTGGAAATGGACGAGATCAACGATGACTTCGCCGACACCGACGTGGTGCTGGTGATCGGTGCCAACGACACCGTCAACCCGGCCGCCATGGAAGATCCGGGCAGCCCCATCGCCGGCATGCCGGTGCTGGAAGTGTGGAAGGCGCAGAACGTCATCGGCTTCAAGCGCTCCATGAACACTGGCTACGCCGGTGTCCAGAACCCGCTGTTCTTCAAGGAGAACACCCAGATGCTGTTTGGCGATGCCAAGGCCAGCGTCGAGGCCATCCTGAAGGCGCTGTAAGCGTTGACCGGATGAGACAAAAAGGGGGCTTCGGCCCCCTTTTTTTATGGTTCTTCGCGGGATCTTGGGGAAGTGGAAGTTGACAGACAGGGTGCTGGTAAACTGGCTGTCTCCAAACACACC